>NZ_LBJV01000069.1:0-284344 GCF_028128855.1 Bradyrhizobium sp. CCBAU 11430 | reverse complement strand
CGACCACAGCGAGACCGGCAGGTGGCCCGTTGGGCCGCGCTCCCGCGGTTGCTGCCGGCCCGGACGAGGACGATGGTCCGCGCCAGATCCGCCGCGGCCCCGGCGGCGCCGCGCGTCCCGTAGTAGCCCCCAAGCCCACCCACAAGCCCGGCCCGCAGAAGGAGCGCGGCCGCCTGACGGTCGTGACCGCATTCAATGCCGACGACGTGCGCGAGCGCTCGATCGCCTCGTTCCGCCGCCGCACCCAACGCCTGAAGGGCCATGCCGCGAACGAGCCGAAGGAAAAGCTCATCCGCGAGGTGGTCATTCCGGAAGCGATCACCATCCAGGAGCTCGCCAACCGCATGGCCGAGCGCGCGGTGGAAATCATCCGCATGCTGATGAAGCAGGGCGCGATCCACAAGATCACCGACGTGATCGACGCCGACACTGCGCAGCTCATTGCCGAGGAGCTCGGCCACACCGTCAAGCGCGTTGCTGCGTCCGACGTTGAAGAAGGTCTGTTCGACGCCACCGACGATTCGACCGACACTGAGACCCGCTCGCCCGTGGTGACCGTCATGGGTCACGTCGACCACGGCAAGACCTCGCTGCTCGACGCGCTCCGTCATGCCAACGTCGTCTCCGGCGAAGCCGGCGGCATCACCCAGCATATCGGCGCCTATCAGGTGCTGTCGCCCGAAAGCGGCAAGAAGATCACCTTCATCGACACGCCCGGCCACGCCGCGTTCACCGCGATGCGCGCCCGCGGCGCCAAGGTGACCGACATCGTCGTGCTGGTGGTTGCGGCCGATGACGGCGTCATGCCGCAGACGATCGAAGCCATCAACCACGCCAAGGCGGCGCGGGTGCCGATCATCGTTGCCATCAACAAGATCGACAAGCCCGACGCCAAGCCCGAGCGCGTGCGCACCGAGCTGCTCCAGCACGAGGTGCAGGTGGAATCCTTCGGCGGCGAAGTCGTCGACGTCGAAGTGTCCGCCAAGAACAAGACCAATCTCGACAAGCTGCTCGAGATGATCGCGCTCCAGGCAGATATCCTCGACCTCAAGACCAATTCGGAACGGCCGGCCGAGGGCACCGTGATCGAGGCCAAGCTCGACCGCGGCCGCGGTCCGGTCGCGACCGTACTGGTCCAGCGCGGCACGCTCCGGGTCGGCGACATCATCGTCGCAGGCGCCGAGATGGGCCGCGTCCGCGCGCTGATCTCGGATCAGGGCGAGACCGTGCAGGAAGCCGGTCCGTCGGTGCCGGTCGAAGTGCTCGGCTTCAACGGTCCGCCGGAAGCCGGCGATCGTCTCGCCGTGGTCGAGAACGAAGCCCGCGCCCGCCAGGTCACCAGCTACCGTGCGCACCAGAAGCGCGAGAACGCGGCTGCCTCGATCTCCGGCATGCGCGGCTCGCTCGAGCAGATGATGTCGCAATTGAAGACCGCGGGCCGCAAGGAATTCCCGCTGATCATCAAGGCCGACGTGCAGGGCTCGCTGGAAGCAATCCTCGGCTCGCTGGAGAAGCTCGGTACCGACGAGGTCGCAGCCCGCATCCTGCATGCCGGCGTCGGCGGTATCTCGGAATCCGACGTGACGCTGGCCGAAGGCTTCAACGCCGCGATCATCGGCTTCTCGGTTCGTGCCAACAAGGAGGCCGCTGCGGCCGCCAAGCGCAACGGCATCGAGATCCGCTACTACAACATCATCTACGACCTCGTGGACGACGTGAAGAAGGCGATGAGCGGCTTGCTCGCGCCGACCTTGCGCGAAACCATGCTCGGCAATGCCGCGATCCTGGAGATCTTCAACATCTCCAAGGTCGGCAAGGTCGCCGGCTGCCGCGTCACCGACGGCACCGTGGAACGCGGCGCCAATGTGCGCCTGATCCGCGACAACGTCGTCGTGCACGAAGGCAAGCTGTCGACGCTGAAGCGCTTCAAGGACGAAGTGAAGGAAGTCCAGTCCGGTCAGGAATGCGGCATGGCCTTCGAGAACTACCACGACATGCGTGCCGGTGACGTGATCGAGTGTTACCGCGTAGAGACGATCCAGCGCTCCCTGTAAGTCCAAATCTTACCGAAGCGCCCGGATCTTTTTTGAACTGAAATTGCGGGAGTGCGATGGCCGGATTTTTCCGGCCATCCACCCCTCTTCGTTTCAACAGGACAAATGACAATGCCCGTGTCCCAAACACGGGCATGACGAGGTGATTTTCGAGATGCCACGCCATCATCAGAAAAAAAATTCCGCACCCGGCGGAGGCTCGCAACGTCAGTTGCGCGTCGGCGAGCAGGTTCGCCACGCGATGGCCGATATTCTGGCGCAAGGCAATGTGCATGATGCGGATCTCGAAGGTCACATCATCACCGTGCCGGAGGTGCGGATGTCACCCGACCTGAAGCTCGCGACAGTCTATGTGATGCCGCTCGGTGGCCACGACACCGCGGTCGTCATCGCTGCGCTCGAACGCAACAAGAAGTTTCTGCGCGGCGAGGTCGCGCGGCGCGTTAACCTGAAATTTGCACCTGATCTTCGTTTCCGCGTCGACGAACGATTCGACGAAGCGGAACGGATCGAGAAGCTTTTGCGAACACCTGCAGTTCAGAAGGACCTCGAACAGGATTTGGAACAGGATCCGGAGACGGATCGGGAAGAAGAACGATGACCATGGACCCGGCTCACGACACGATCAGCGGCGAACAGGCCGATCAGCGCGACGTGCAGAAAAATAATTTTGCGGACATCGGCGGCGATTCTCAGCCGCATCAGGAGCCGCGCCGCGTCAACAACGATCCGCGCGCCAATGCCAGGCAGAAGGGCAACCAGGTTCGCCGCGACCGGCGCGACGTCCATGGCTGGGTCGTGCTCGACAAGCCGATCGGCATGACCTCGACGCAGGCGGTTGCGGTGCTCAAGCGCCTGTTCAACGCCAAGCGCGCCGGACACGCCGGCACGCTCGATCCGCTCGCCTCGGGCGGGCTGCCGATCGCGCTCGGGGAAGCCACCAAAACCGTTCCCTTCGTCATGGACGGCCGCAAGCGCTACCAGTTCACGGTGTGCTGGGGCGAGGAGCGCGACACCGACGACATCGAGGGCCGGGTGACCGCGACCTCCGACCAGCGTCCGACCCGCGAGGCCATCCTGGCCCTGTTGCCCCGCTTCACCGGGGTGATCGAGCAGATCCCACCGCGCTATTCCGCGATCAAGGTCCAGGGCGAGCGCGCCTACGACCTCGCCCGCGACGGCGAGGTCGTGGAACTGGCCGCCCGTCCGGTCGAAATTCACCATTTAACCCTTGTGGATCAACCGGATAACGACCGAGCCGTGTTCGAGGCCGAATGCGGCAAGGGCACCTATGTCCGGGCGTTGGCCCGCGATATGGGCCGGATTCTCGGCACTTACGGCCATATCTGCGCGCTCAGGCGGACCCTGGTCGGCCCATTTGGCGAAAACGACATGATTCCGCTGGATCAGCTGGAGGCTTTGTGCGATAGAGCCGCGTCCGGCGAGGGTAGCCTCGCGGACGCGCTTATGCCCGTTGAGACCGCGCTGGACGACATCCCGGCACTGGCCGTCACTCGGGCTGATGCGGCAAGGCTCCATCGGGGCCAGGCCGTTTTGTTGCGCGGACGGGATGCGCCCACTTGTAGCGGCACAGTCTATGTCACGGTGGCAGGCCGTCTTCTCGCGCTTGCTGAAGTCGGCAATGGCGAAATCATCCCCAAGCGTGTGTTCAACCTGACCGGCCTGACTGCCAGCCCCGGTCGCAACGAGAGAAATTGACGATGTCGATTGCCGCAGAACGCAAAGCGGAAGTCATCAAGACGAATGCCAACAAGGCCGGCGACACCGGCTCGCCCGAGGTTCAGGTCGCGATCCTGTCGGAACGCATCAACAACCTCACCAACCATTTCAAGACCCACGTGAAGGACAACCATTCGCGTCGCGGCCTCTTGAAGCTGGTCTCGACCCGCCGCTCGCTGCTCGACTACCTCAAGAAGCGGGACGAGGCGCGTTACAAGGCGCTGCTCGAGAAGCACAACATTCGTCGCTAAGAGTTCTTGCGCGCGCCAACGGCGCGCGTTTTCGCACGTGGTTTCGAACGAAAGCGCTTATTTTAAGCTTTTTGATCGAGGTTGCGTGCACGTCGGATGCGGGCCGTTGACGGCCAGCATCCGGGCATGATGAGCGAAGATCGCAATTCGGTGTTCGCATTCGTGCCGACTGACAGTCCAGCAGCAATCCGGCGGCTGGGCACAACGGGCAAGGCGCCCGTATGACCCGAAAGGATGGACGCCATCCGAAATCCAAAAACCATGGCAGGATCGCAGGACGCTGATCACCCGCTTCGATCAGCGCCCCGCAATCTTGCGCATGGTTTTTGTTTTTCGAGCCGTCCTTCTTTCGAGAACCCATGAAAGAAGACATCTATGTTCAATAAGCATTCGGTCGAGATCGACTGGGGTGGACGCACTCTCAAGCTGGAAACCGGCAAGATCGCCCGCCAGGCCGATGGCGCCGTCGTCGCCACCTATGGCGAGACCGTGGTTCTCGCCACCGTCGTCGCCGCGAAGTCGCCGCGCGAAGGCGTCGATTTCCTGCCGCTGACCGTCGATTACCAGGAAAAGACCTACGCCGCGGGCCGCATTCCCGGCGGCTATTTCAAGCGCGAAGGCCGTCCGACCGAGAAGGAGACGCTGGTCTCCCGCCTGATCGACCGTCCGATCCGTCCGCTGTTCGTCGACGGCTGGCGCAACGAGACCCAGGTGATCGTCACCGTACTCTCCCACGACATGGAGAACGACCCTGACATCGTCGCGCTGGTGGCGTCGTCCGCTGCGCTGACCCTGTCGGGCGCTCCCTTCAAGGGCCCGATCGGCGCGGCACGCGTCGGCTTCGCCAATGACGAGTTCATCCTCAACCCGACGCTCGACGAGATGGTCGACACCCAGCTCGACCTGGTCGTCGCCGGCACCGCCGACGCCGTGCTGATGGTCGAATCGGAAGCCAAGGAACTGAACGAAGACATCATGCTCGGCGCCGTGATGTTCGGTCACCGCCACTTCCAGCCGGTGATCAACGCGATCATCGAGCTGGCCGAGAAGGCCGCCAAGGAGCCGCGCGAAGTCACCGTGATCGACAATTCGGCGCTCGAGAAGGAAATGCTCGGCCTCGTCGAGCAGGAACTGCGCGCCGCCTACGCCATTCCGGTCAAGCAGGATCGCTACGCCGCGGTCGGCAAGGTCAAGGAAAAGGTGATTGCCCACTACTTCCCCGAAGGGCAGGAGCCGAAATACGACAAGCTGCGCATCGGCGGCGTGTTCAAGGAGCTCGAAGCCAAGATCGTTCGCTGGAACATCCTCGACACCGGCAAGCGCATCGACGGTCGTGACAGCAAGACCGTGCGCAACATCATCGCAGAAGTCGGCGTGCTGCCCCGCGCCCACGGCTCGGCACTGTTCACCCGCGGCGAAACCCAGGCGCTGGTCGTGACCACGCTCGGCACCGGCGAGGACGAGCAATACATCGACGCGCTGTCGGGAACGTACAAAGAGACGTTCCTGCTGCACTACAACTTCCCTCCCTACTCGGTCGGTGAGACCGGTCGCCTCGGTGGCACCAAGCGCCGCGAGATCGGCCACGGCAAGCTCGCCTGGCGCGCGATCCACCCGGTGCTGCCGCCGCATCACGAATTCCCCTACACCACGCGCGTGGTGTCGGAGATCACCGAATCGAACGGCTCGTCCTCGATGGCTTCGGTCTGCGGCGCTTCGCTCGCGCTGATGGATGCCGGCGTGCCGTTGAAGCGGCCGACTGCGGGTATCGCGATGGGTCTGATCCTCGAAGACAAGCGCTTCGCGGTTCTCTCGGACATCCTCGGCGACGAGGACCATCTCGGCGACATGGACTTCAAGGTCGCCGGGACCGAGCAAGGTATCACCTCGCTTCAGATGGACATCAAGATCGAGGGCATCACCGAGGAGATCATGAAGGTCGCGCTCGGTCAGGCCAAGGATGGTCGTATCCACATCCTCGGCGAAATGTCCAAGGCGCTGACCAACGCCCGCGCCGAGCTCGGCGAATACGCGCCGCGCATCGAGACCTTCAAGATCGCCACCGACAAGATCCGCGAAGTGATCGGCACCGGCGGCAAGGTGATCCGCGAGATCGTCGAGAAGACCGGCGCCAAGGTCAACATCGAGGACGACGGCACCGTGAAGGTTGCGTCCAGCGATGGCGAGGCCATGAAGGCCGCGATCAAGTGGATCAAGTCGATCGCCTCCGATCCGGAAGTCGGCCAGATCTATGACGGCACCGTCGTCAAGGTGATGGAGTTCGGCGCCTTCGTGAACTTCTTCGGCTCCAAGGACGGTCTCGTCCACATCAGCCAGCTCGCATCGTCGCGCGTGCAGAAGACCTCCGACGTCGTCAAGGAAGGCGACAAGGTCAAGGTCAAGCTGCTCGGCTTCGACGACCGCGGCAAGACCCGCCTGTCGATGAAGGTCGTCGACCAGACCACCGGCGAAGACCTCGAAGGCAAGCTCGGCGACGGCGAGAAGGCCCCGCGCGAAGCGGCCGGCGAGTAAGCGCTCGGCAACATCAGAAACACGAAGGGCGGCCGAAAGGCCGCCCTTTTTGTTTGTGTCCGCCCCGGGGTGACTTGCACCTCTCCCGCAAGCAGGAGAGGTGCAGCGACTTACGCCGCGATGTCGTACCGGTCGAGGTTCATCACCTTGGTCCAGGCCTTGGCGAAGTCCTTCACGAACTTCTCCTTGGCGTCCGAGGTGGCATAGACCTCGGCGTAGGCGCGGAGCTGCGAGTGCGCGCCGAAGATCAGATCGACGCGCGTGCCGGTCCACTTGACGGCGTTGGTCTTGCGGTCGCGCCCCTCGTAGGTGCCGTCGGCCGCCGGCGTCCATTGCGTGCTCATGTCGAGCAGGTTGACGAAGAAGTCGTTGGTCAGCGTTCCCACCTTGGAGGTGAAGACGCCGTTCTTCGAATTGCCCGCGTTGGCACCGAGCACGCGCAGGCCGCCGAGGAGCGCCGTCATCTCGGGCCCGGTTAGCCGCAGAAGCTGCGCGCGGTCGACGAGCGCCTCTTCCTGCTGCATGAACTGATGCCGCTTGCCGATGAAGTTGCGGAAGCCATCGGCCCGCGGCTCCAGCGGAGCGAAGGACTCCGCATCGGTCTGCTCCTGCGAGGCGTCCATCCGGCCCGGCGTGAAGCCGACCTTGACGTCGACGCCGGCATCCTTGGCGGCCTTCTCGACCGCGGCAGAACCGCCGAGCACGATGAGGTCCGCGAGCGAGACCTTCTTCGCGCCTGAAGACGCGTTGAAGTCCTTCTGGATCGCTTCGAGCTTGCCCAGAACCTTGGAGAGCTGAGCCGGCTGGTTCACCTCCCAATCCTTCTGCGGGGCAAGACGGATGCGCGCGCCGTTGGCGCCGCCGCGCTTGTCGGAGCCGCGGAACGTCGAGGCGGACGCCCAGGCGGTCGAGACCAGCTCGGAGACCGACAGACCCGAGGCCAGGATCTTGCTCTTCAGCGCCGCGATGTCCTGCTCGCTGGCCAGCTCGTGATTCACGGCCGGAATCGGATCCTGCCAGATCAGCGTCTCCTTCGGCACCAGCGGGCCGAGATAACGCTGAATCGGACCCATGTCGCGATGGGTGAGCTTGAACCAGGCGCGGGCAAAGGCGTCCGCGAACTGAGCCGGGTTCTCCAGGAAGCGACGCGAGATCTTCTCGTAGGCCGGGTCGAAACGCAGCGAGAGGTCGGTGGTCAGCATGGTCGGCCGATGCTTCTTCGACTTGTCGAAGGCATCGGGAATGATCGCGTCGGCGCCCTTGGCGGTCCACTGGTTCGCACCGCCCGGGCTCTTCGTAAGCTCCCATTCGTAGTTGAACAGGTTCTCGAAGAAGTTGTTGCTCCACTTGGTCGGCGTCGCCGTCCAGGTCACTTCGAGACCGCTGGTGATGGAATCACCGGCGAGGCCCGAAGCGTGCTTGCTCTTCCAGCCGAGGCCTTGATCCTCGAGCGCGCCCGCTTCCGGCTCCGGACCGACCAGCGACGGATCGCCGGCGCCGTGTGTCTTGCCGAAGGAGTGGCCGCCGGCGATCAGCGCGACGGTCTCTTCGTCGTTCATCGCCATGCGGGCGAAGGTCTCGCGGATGTCCTTGGCCGCGGCAACCGGGTCCGGCTTGCCGTTCGGGCCTTCCGGATTGACGTAGATGAGGCCCATCTGCACCGCGCCGAGCGGCTCGGCGAGCTGGCGTTCGCCGCTGTAGCGCTCATCACCCAGCCACGTGCCTTCGGGACCCCAGTAGAGCTCTTCCGGCTCCCAGACGTCGGCGCGGCCGCCGGCGAAGCCGAAGGTCTTGAAGCCCATCGATTCCAGCGCGACGTTGCCGGCGAGAACCATCAGGTCGGCCCAGGAGAGCTTGCGGCCGTATTTCTGCTTGATCGGCCACAGCAGCCGGCGCGCCTTGTCGAGGTTGGCGTTGTCGGGCCAGCTGTTGAGTGGTGCGAAACGCTGCTGGCCGGCTCCGGCGCCGCCACGGCCATCGGTGATGCGGTAGGTGCCCGCGCTGTGCCAGGCCATACGGATCATGAGACCGCCATAGTGACCGAAGTCGGCGGGCCACCACTCCTGCGAGTCCGTCATCAGCGCGGTCAGGTCCTTGACGACCGCGTTAAGGTCGAGCGTCTTGAATTCCTTGGCATAGTCGAATTCGTCGCCCATCGGATCGGACAGGCCGGAATTCTTGTGCAGCATCTCGATGCTGAGCTGAGTTGGCCACCAATCGCGGTTCGCTGGCACGCGTTTTCCACCCGAAAACGGGCACTTCGAAGTGTCGTCCATGAATACCTCCTCTGGTGGCGTCGAACTCGCGCCCTTGACCAGGTAGAACCACTCTAAGCGTCGCGTCCTATCAGGTAAAGTTGACTTTAATGATCGCTGCGATAGGATTTTCTGATGATAAACCTGACGCTGCGCCAGCTCCGGTATTTCGACGCCCTGGCGCGTCACGGCCATTTCGGCCGCGCGGCTGAGTCCTGCTCCATCTCGCAACCGGCCTTGTCGATGCAGATCAAGGAGTTGGAGGAGACGCTCGGCGGCCTGCTGCTGGAGCGCAGCGCCCGGCAGGTGGCGCTGACCCGGTTCGGCGAGGAGCTCGCGCAACGCGTTCGCGACATTTTGCGCTCGGTCGATGAGCTCGGCGATTTCGCCCGCGCCTCGCAGGATCGCTTCGCCGGTCGCCTGCGCATCGGCATGATCCCGACGATCGCGCCGTATCTGCTGCCCACCATCACCAAGAATCTCACGCGCATGCATCCGGAGCTCGACATCCGCGTGCGCGAGACCATGACGCCGCGATTGATCCAGGAGCTGGTGGAAGGGCGGCTCGACACCGCCATCGTGGCCCTGCCGGTGTCCGAGCCTTCGCTCACCGAGGTCGCACTGTTCGAGGAGAAATTCCTGCTGGTCCGGCCGAGCGCGGATGAGGGGACCCCGGCGCCGTCGCGCGAGATGATGCGCGAGATGCGGCTGTTGCTGCTCGAAGAGGGACACTGCTTCCGCGATCAGGCGCTGTCGTTTTGCAACATGCAGTCGGCGCCGCCGCGCGAGATGCTGGATGCCAATTCGCTGTCGACGCTGGTCCAGATGGTCAGCGCCGGCATCGGGGTCACGCTGATCCCGGAGATGGCCGTGCCGGTGGAGACGCGATCGGCGTCGGTCTCGCTCGCGCGCTTCCTCGATCCGCAGCCATCCCGCACCATCGGCATGGTCTGGCGCAAGACCAGCCCGTTGGCGCGGCAGCTGCTGCAAATCTCCGAAGTGGTGTGCCTGTCGGCCGGCAAGGTGCGCGCACGCCCGCCTGTGCGCAGCCAGCGGGCCTGAGGCTCCGATGTCGCATCCGATCATCCGCCTCGCCCGCGCCGACGAATACGACGAGGTCGGCCGCGTCTGGATGGAGAGCTGGGTCTCGACCGGCCTCGGCGAGGCCAGCGACTTTCTGCTCGCCAATCTCCGCGCGCGCATCCGACGCGAGATCGAGAACGGATGGAGCCTGTTCGTCGCCGATGATCGCGGCACGATCGCCGCCATGCTGGCGCTGCATGTGCCAAAACTCTATCTCGACATGCTGTTCGTCGGACCCGCCTATCAGGGGCAATCGCTCGGGCGAAAGCTGCTCGCCTTCACGCGCACGCAAATGCCCGACGAGATGCACCTGCGCTGCGTGCGCGAGAACGAAAAAGCCTGGCGCTGGTACGAGCGCGAAGGTTTTGTGTTCGAGAAGGAAGAGATCGAGCCAGCGAACGGGTTCATGATGAAATATTACCGGTGGAAGCGGCAGCGACCAACCGGATAGACCACGACCTCCGGGTGCAGCTTGCGGTTGTCACCGTCCTAATCTAGGGTGGCGTGATCGATATTCTCCCGCTGCTGATGCCCTGGAATCCATGATTCGATTTGCTGCTTCCGCGATCGTTTTGCTGTCTTCTCTAGCTCTGGCAGCAGCTCAAACTCCTCCTGCAACCACCGCGCCACCCACGCCTCCCTCAAAGCCGACCGTCAAGAAAGCGGCGACGAAGCCGAAAGCTGCGGCAGTCAAACCAGCCGAGCAGATGAACAGCGGTCCGTGCCGTCTCGGCGTAATCTCGGTAATCGGCGAGCATTACTCCGTACAGAAGTTCGGCGTGACAATCTTCGAGGCGGAAGCAAAGGAGGCCCCGATCGACTGGGGCCTCGATGATCTCGTTTTCGCGCGCGTGCGGGCGGCAACGAACAACGATTCCTCGATACGCAGGATCGCTTATCCCAAGGGCGCCTTCGATCCCTTCTATCATGCGAAGGCGATCTTCATCCCGGACCCCAAAGAGACTCTGCCGGTGATCGTGAAGGGGTTCACCGCGAATGCGAATTGCGATCGCTATCTCGTCGCAACCACTTTCAAGACGAAGCTGCCGAACTCAAACATGACGCTGAACGGGATCGGCACCTACAACCAGGGGCTCGGCAGCTTGATTCGGCACTCACACCTTTTCGCCAATGTTGCGATCACGCTGATTGACGGCCGCAGCTACGAACAGATCAAGCGCCCCCTTACGGATATCGGCGCGAATCTCGCCACAAGCATGCGTCTGTTTGAAGACCCGATCACGAAGCTCGACAATTCACTGTTCCCAGATCCGCCCGAGACAGCTTCGACCAACGCGGCGTTGCGCGAGAGAACGCGTGCGCTCGTCGTAGAAAGGCTCGACCGGAACCTCCCCGGCTATCTAAAGGAAGAGTAAGCGCCTTTGTCGACACGACGCGCCAAAGGATCAAGTTTGGCTGCGCCTGCGAACACAGTCGCATTCAGCATGATCGCCCGGCTGCTCGTCATTACGCTCATCCTGTGGTGTTTTTCAACTCAGGCGCCGGCACAAGCCCAATGGGAGACGGCACAACCAACCGTCAAACAAGCCAATGGCAAGCTGACCACGCGGCGTGAAGCGACGGGCAAGCCCGCTCCCGTGGCCGGCGGCTCGTGCGACTTCGGTGTCGTCATCACCACCGGCGATGAGTTCACCGTGCAGACGACCGGCCTGACCATATTTCAGAACAAGAAGACGGTGGTCCCGATCCCAGGCTGGGGACTGAGCGATCTGATCTTCGCGCGGACTCGCGCCGCGATCCCTGCCGGCGCGTCCGTTCTGAGAATCACCTACAATCCGGCGAAATTTCCTCCCCACGATGAGTCAAAGGACACGTTGAAAGATAGGTTGGTCCGCGATCCCAACGCGGAGCTGGCCGGATACATGCGCGAGGCCGTGAAAGGAACGAATTGCCGGCACTACATCCAGATCCTCAATGCAATCAGTCCGATCGGGTCATCAAGCTATACGGTCCGCGGCTTCGGCATCCTCAACCAGGATGTGGTGCTCGGGCGTCGCATCTTTCTCCACGCCCTGGCGTTTATCCGTATCTTTGACGGGCGCGCCTTTGCCATCGTCAGACAGAGCTCTGCACTGATCAACCTGGATCATTCGCTGGCGGTGCAGAGGTTTTTGGGCAAGCTCGTCGGCGGCCCTTATCGCGAGTTGCCCGCAGAATCGTTTCCAACGCGCCCTGAAGATGCCGCCGACAACCCCGCACTGCGCGACGGCGTGCGCGCCATGCTGGCGGAAAGCCTCGACAAGACGTTGCCGCTTTTGCTTGGACGTCGACCAGCAGCACGCCAAAGCGACACTGAACAACGTTGACCCACATGTCGTTTACGCTGGTTGGCATCGACCCAGGCGTAGTGCGTTGCGGATACGCGGCAAACGCGGCATGAATTGCACGCTGCTGGCCTTCCGCCGATGAAAGGTTCCCGCCATGATCAAGCTCTATTGGTCGCCCCGCTCGCGCTCGTTCACGACGCTCTGGCTGATGGAAGAGAGCGGCCTGCCCTATGAGCGCGTGCTGACCGACATCTCGACCGGCGCGCAAAAGGCGCCGGATTTCCTCAAGGTCAATCCGATGGGGAAAGTGCCGGCGCTCAGCGACGGCGATGCAGCCCTTGGCGAGGCCGCGGCCATTTGCGCCTACATCGCCGACCGCTACCCCGAGACGAAGCTCGCACCCGCCGTGACCGACCCGCGCCGCGCGCGCTATCTGCAATGGCTGTTCTTCTCCCCGGGCTGCATCGAACCTGCCATCATCCAGATCTTCACCAAGATCGAGATCCCGACCTCGACCGCGGCCTGGGGCAGCGCGACGCAGGTGTTCGACGTTCTGGAAGCTGCGCTCGCCGAGGGGCCGTGGATTCTCGGCGAGGAGTTTTCGGCCGCCGACGTCACGATCGGCTCGGGCCTGAATTTCGCGCTGCGCCTGTTCAAGATGGTGCCGTCGCGCCCTGCCTTCGACGCCTATCTCGCGCGCTGCATGGCACGTCCCGCGTTCCAGCGCGCGGAGAAGATCGCCGCGGGTTAGACGAACTCTCGTAGGGTGGGCAAAGCGTAGCGTGCCCACGTCATGTATCTATTGCGATCACGCAGAGATGGTGGGCACGTCGCTTGCGCTCCTTTGCCCACCCTACGGCGTCGTCATATCAGGCTACTCGCGGACGCCTCAGTCGGGCGTCTTCAAATCGTCAGGCCTCGGCATCAGGACGATGTTGTAGCCGGAATCGACATAGTGGATCTCGCCGGTCACGCCGCCGGAGAGATCCGACAGCAGATACAGCGCCGAGCCGCCGAGCTCGTCGAGCGTGACGCCGCGGCGAAGCGGCGAATGCTTCTGCATGAAGGCGAACATCGCGCGCGCCTCGCCGATGCCGGAGCCGGCGAGCGTCCGGATGGGGCCCGCCGAGATCGCGTTGACGCGGATGCCGCGCGGTCCGAAATCGGAGGCGAGATAGCGCACGGAGGCTTCCAGCGCCGCCTTGGCCACGCCCATCACGTTGTAGTTCGGCATCGCGCGCTCGGAGGCGCCGAAGGTCAGCGTGATCATGCTGCCGCCCTCCGTCATCAGTTCGGCGGCGCGCTTCGCCACTTCCGTGAACGAGAAGCACGAGATCACCATGGTGCGTGAAAAGTTCTCGCGGCTGGTGTCGGCGTAGCGGCCCTTCAGCTCGTTCTTGTCGGCAAAGCCGATGGCGTGGATGACGAAATCGAGCTTGCCCCATTTTTCACGGAGCACATCGAAGGTCGCATCGACGCTGGCGATGTCCTCGACGTCGCACGGCAGCACCAGATCGACGCCGAGCTGCTCCGCCAGCGGCTTGACGCGCTTGCCGAGGGCCTCGCCCTGGAAGGTGAAGGCAAGCTCGGCGCCGTGGGCATGCAGCGTCTTCGCCATGCCCCAGGCGATCGAATGATCATTGGCGATGCCCATGATCAAACCGCGCTTACCTTTCATCAGACCTTCCATCTCGCGATTACCTTCCGCTTAGGTCATGCTCGGGCTTCCACGCCCTTCCAAACCTAGTCCCAATACGTGGATGGCCGGGACAAGCCCGGCCATGACGAGAAAATCAACAGTACGCCAACAACGACGTCACGCATCCAACCGGCTGAACACCAGCGTGGCGTTGGTGCCGCCGAAGCCGAAGGAGTTCGACAGCACGGTGCCGATCTTGACGTTGTCGATGCGCTTGCGCACGATCGGCATGTCGGCGAAGACAGGGTCGAGCTCCTGGATATGCGCGCTCTCGCAGATGAAGCCGTTATTCATCATCAGCAGCGAGTAGATCGCCTCCTGCACGCCGGTGGCGCCCAGCGAGTGGCCGGTCAGCGCCTTGGTCGCCGAGATCGGCGGGCACTTCTCTCCACTTCCGAACACGCGGCGGAGCGCGTCGATCTCCGGCGGATCGCCGGCCGGGGTCGAGGTCGCGTGCGGATTGATGTAGTCGACCTTGGTCTTCACCGTCGACATCGCCATGCGCATGCAGCGCTCGGCGCCTTCGCCTGAAGGTGCGACCATATCGTAGCCGTCCGAGGTCGCGCCGTAGCCGACGATCTCGCCGTAGATGCGGGCGCCGCGCGCCTTGGCATGTTCGAGCTCTTCCAGCACCAGCACGCCGGCGCCGCCGGCGATGACGAAGCCGTCGCGGTTGACGTCGTAGGGACGCGAGGCCGTGGCCGGCGTGTCATTGTATTTCGAGGACATCGCGCCCATGGCGTCGAACAGCACGGAGAGCGACCAGTCCAGTTCCTCGCAGCCGCCGGCGAAGATGACGTCCTGCTTGCCGATCTGGATCGTCTCATAGGCGTTGCCGACGCAATGGTTCGACGTCGCGCAGGCCGAGGAGATCGAATAGTTCACGCCCTTGATCTTGAACCAGGTCGCAAGCGTCGCGGAGGCCGTGGACGACATCGCCTTCGGCACTGCGAAAGGTCCGACGCGCTTCGGTCCCTTGGTGCGGGTGATGTCCGCGGATTCGACGATGGTACGGGCGGACGGGCCGCCGGAGCCCATGATGATGCCGGTGCGAATGTTGGAGACTTCGTCAGGCGACAGACCGGAGTCCTGGATCGCCTGCTCCATCGCGACGTGATTCCACGCCGCGCCCTGGCCGAGGAAACGCATCGCGCGGCGGTCGACCACCGTCGCAGGATCGAGCGTCGGCGCGCCCTGTACCTGCGAACGGAAGCCGAGCTCGGCATATTTCTCAGCCCGCGAAATGCCCGACTTCGCCTCGTGAAGGCTCGCAAGCACTTCCTGGGTGTTGTTTCCGATCGACGAGACGATGCCCATCCCGGTGACCACAACCCGCCTCATGACAGCCTCGCCTCAATCGTTGTTGTCTTGGTGATGCGCTCAGCCCAGGCTCGTGCCCTGCTTGAACAGGCCGACCTTCAAGTCCTTGGCGCGATAAATAATCTGGTCATCGACCGAAAGCCACCCGTCGGCGATACCGAGCACCAGCTTTGAACGCATCACGCGTTTGATATCGACGTTGTACACAACCTTGCGCGCCTCGGGCAGCACCTGGCCGCTGAACTTCAGCTCGTTCAGGCCAAGCGCGCGACCACGACCTTCGCCCCCGGTCCAGCCCAGGTAAAAGCCGACCATTTGCCACAGCGCGTCGAGGCCGAGGCAGCCGGGCATCACCGGATCGTTCTTGAAGTGGCAGCCGAAGAACCAGAGGTCGGGCTTCACGTCGAGTTCGGCGCGCACCAGCCCCTTGCCGAACTCGCCGCCATTGTCGTTGATGTCAGTGATGCGGTCGAACATCAGCATCGGCGGCAACGGCAGCTGGGCATTGCCCGGGCCGAACATCTCGCCGCGGCCACAGGCCAGCAGATCTTCATATTCGTAACCGTTGCGCCTGTTCAGCATGCACGAGCCTCTGTTTGAATTCCGATTGAGCGGCGCTTTTTGGCGAAAATGGGCCCCGTCTCGGTCGGAGAGCAACGCCAATTGCCACTGTCAGGCGCTGCGCCCGCATGCCCCGGATGGACTGCGGACCGGGCTTCGATGCCCGGCTGCGCCAAAATCGGCTAAGCGGAACCGCGCGCTCTCTAACACAGGCTATTTCGGGTAGCAAAGCGCATCCACGAAGGTAAAATGACGCGATCCCGCTCCGGTTCCAAGCCTGATTAGAACCCCTCTAGTTGCGAGAAACTTGCATCTGCATCTTTCTGTTCTTATATTGCTGAGAGATATTGTTCACGCGTGCCCGAAATCTGGAAATGAACGAGAATACCGCGCCCCATCACGACGACGACGTCCATGCCGCGGCCCTCTTGTCCGGCCGCCAGCCGGCTCTGACGGGCTGCCCCTGGCACGACGTCAATGAAATGCTCCAGTCCGCCGGGCTCCGTCCGACGCGCCAGCGCATGGCACTGGGCTGGCTGTTGTTCGGCAAAGGTGCGCGTCATTTGACGGCTGAAATGCTGTACGAGGAAGCCACGCTGGCCAAGGTTCCGGTGTCGCTGGCGACCGTGTACAACACGCTGAACCAGCTCACCGATGCCGGCCTGCTCCGCCAAGTCAGCGTCGACGGCACCAAGACCTATTTCGACACCAACGTCACCACCCACCATCACTACTACCTCGAGAACAGCCATGAGCTGGTCGACATCGAGGATCCGCATCTGGCGCTGTCCAAGATGCCGGAGGTGCCGGAGGGTTACGAGATCGCGCGCATCGACATGGTCGTGCGCCTGCGCAAGAAGCGCTGAACCTCACAACTCTATTGTCGTCCCGGCGAACGCCGGGACCCATACCGCGTGATCCCTCAATGAGGCACGCTGGCTGACGCCTTCCAAAACAATTTAACCTGTGGTTATGGGTCCCGGCATTCGCCGGGACGACGGCAGCGTCAATTCACCTGCTCGTCCGAATACACGCCCCAGAGGCGCTCCTGCTGGATCCAGCCGTCAAAACCGTTGCCGGTGACGCGGCACCAGTTTGCAGCGCACTTCTTTACCTGCGTGACGACGCCGGCCTGGAGTCTTGCTGCAACCGCGCTGTCGAGGTCGGCGCGATCGTAGATCGGGGCGAGGTCGTCCTTGTGCTTCATGGTGACGACCGCGGTGCGGCGGCCCGACAGCAACGAGTGATAGACCCAGCCCTCGGCGCCTTCGGAATCGCGCACCCGGCGCCAATTCTCGAACTCGGCGGTGATTTCCACCGGCAGGCCCGAACGGGTGTAGACCCAGGCCACGTCATTGTCCTTGGTCGGGCCGGCGCGGACGTTCACATGATCCGATTTGAGGCTGACATAGCGCGGCACCGGCAGGCCGCTGGCGGTCTGGGGCGTCGTATCCTTGGCCGAATGCGAGGGGCCGACCGAAGCGCTCAACCAGGTGCAAACGAGCGCCATCACCGAACAAAAACGCCCCAACGCCATCAACCCGTCTCCTGTCGAAGACCCGGCCCGAGCCGGGTCCTCACCCCAAATTCCAAAACCTGCCGCGCAACCCCCTGACCCGCCCCACGCGGGTGTTCCCAAGCCTTGACCCGTGGTTCTTGTCTTGGCCCGGCCTTCTGCTAGAGAGGACGGGCACTTGAACAACCAGTTTGCCCCGATTTTTCCGGCCGGAAATATCGGGAGAGCTTGAAGGAAACGCCGGGGACGGACACGGCAAGGGCAGTGTCGAACAACCGGGTTAATGAGACCTCAACGACCGGCCTTTGGCGACAGAGGCGGCTTGCGACGCCTCATGAGAGCAGGACATGTCGGTGAAGAAAAAGCCCCTCGTCGTGGTGACGCGCAAGCTGCCGGATTCGATCGAGACGCGGATGCGCGAATTGTTCGACGCGCGGATCAATCTCGAGGACACGCCGATGTCCGCCGACCAGATCGCGGAAGCCGCACGCACCGCCGACGTGCTGGTTCCGACCGTCACCGACCATATCAGCGCCGACATCATCAACCAGCCCGACTGCAAGCTGCGGCTGATCGCCAATTTCGGCAACGGCGTCGATAATATCGACGTCGAGGCCGCGCATGCTCGCGGCATCACCGTCACCAACACGCCGAAGGTCCTGACCGAGGACACCGCCGACATGACCATGGCGTTGATCCTCGCCGTGCCCAGGCGGATGATCGAAGGCGCCTCGATCCTGACCGAAGGAAAACCCTGGCCGGGCTGGTCGCCGACCTGGATGCTCGGCCACCGCATCGGCGGCAAGCGGCTCGGCATCATCGGCATGGGCCGCATCGGCCAGGCGGTGGCGCGCCGCGCCCGCGCCTTCGGCCTGCAGATCCACTATCACAACCGCCGTCCCGTCGCGCCGAAGATCGCCGAGGAGTTAGGGGCGACCTATTGGGAAAGCCTCGACCAGATGCTGGCGCGGATGGACATCATCTCGGTGAACTGTCCGCACACGCCGGCGACCTATCATTTGCTCTCGGCGCGGCGGCTGAAGCTGATCCGCAAGGACGCCTACATCGTCAACACCGCGCGCGGCGAGGTGACCGACGAGGACACGCTGATCAAGCTGATCGAAGGCGGCGAGATCGGGGGCGCCGGGCTCGACGTCTACGAGCACGAGCCCGCGGTCAACCCGAAGCTGGTGCGGCTTGCCAAGGCCGGCAAGGTGACGCTGTTGCCGCATATGGGCTCGGCCACGATCGAAGGCCGCGTCGAGATGGGCGAGAAGGTGATCATCAACATCCGCACCTTCCTCGACGCCCACAAGCCGCCGGATCGCGTGCTGCCGAGCATGCTCTGAGGTTTCACTGCCACCTCTACTCGCGGTGGATGCTCAAATCGTCGAACACCGGCCCGTCGCCATTGAGCGGGTTGGCCGGATCGCGCTCGTAGCGCAGCGTCTCGAAGCGCATCGCGCGCGCATCGATCATCAGGAGGCGGCCGACCAGGCCGTCGCCGAAACCGACGATCTCGCGGATCGCCTCCATCGCCATCATCGATCCCAGCACGCCCGCCAGCGCACCCATGACGCCGGCTTCCGCGCAGGCCGGAACGGTACCCGGCGGCGGCGCCTCCGGAAACAGGCAGCGATAGGTCGGATTGAATTCGCCCTGCTCGTTGGTCTCGTGCGCGCGGATGGTGGTGAGCGAGCCGTCGAAGGTGCCGAGCGCCGCCGTGATCAGCGGCCGCTTCGCGAAGAAGCAGGCGTCCGAGACCAGATAGCGCGTCGAGAAATTATCGGAGCCGTCGAGCACGAGGTCGTAGTCGCCGATCAGGCTGAGCGCATTGTCGGCATTCAGCCAGGTGGCGTGGCCGACGAAACGAACATGCGGATTGAGCGCCGCAATCCGCTCGGCCGCGCTCTCGACCTTGTGCCGGCCGATATCGGGCGTGGTGTGGATCACCTGGCGCTGCAGGTTGGACAGCGACACCACGTCGTCATCGACCACGCCGAGTGTGCCGATACCGGCGGCGGCCAGATACATCAGCGCCGGCGCGCCGAGCCCGCCGGCACCGACCACCAGCGCGGAGGCCCGCTTCAGCGCGGCCTGGCCCGGGCCGCCGACGTCGCGCAGCACGATATGACGGGCATAGCGTTCGAGTTCGTCCGGGCTCAGCATCGTCGTACGCCTCTCCTACCAAGCCGTCGCTTTCACTCCTCATGGTGAGGAGGCGCAAAGCGCCGTCTCGAACCATGCAGGCCCCGATCTCGCCGCGGCCATCCTTCGAGACGCGGCCTTGAGGCCGCTCCTCAGGATGAGGACCTGAGTACGCGGCTCGACCTTAGGCCTGAACCACCGCTACATTGTTCGCGACCAACGAGATGTGCTTGAATGACATTGCGTTCAATGGGCTGGCTGGATTTGTCATGAGATCGATGCTTGCGGCAACACTGATGTTTGCGTCTGCCACAGGCGCGAACGCCCAGATGACGACGCCGCAGATCCCCGGTACCAAGCCGAAGCCGGTCCAGATCGTGCCGATCCGGCCACCCGCAATGCAGACGCCGTCGGCGACGGCGGATGCGATGGCGCAGGGGGAGCGGCTGTCGCTGCAATCCGACCTCGCCTGGGTCGGCCAATACAACGGCGCCATCACCGGCGACGCCAGCGCGCGGCTGGTCACCGCCATCAAGGAATACCAGAAGGCCAAGGGCGGCAAGCCGACCGGCGTGCTCAATCCGCTGGAGCGCGCCGCGCTGGCCGAGACGGCGCGAAAGAAGCAGGACGGCGTCGGCTGGAAGATCGTGACGGAGCCGACCAGCGGCGCCCGGCTCGGCATCCCCTCGAAACTGGTGCCGCAGCAGGCGAGCGACGCCAACGGCTCGAAATGGACCTCGCCGACTGGAACCGTGCAGGTGCTGCTCAGCCGCCGCAAGGAGGCGAACCCGACCACGGCAAAACTCGCGGAGCTTGAGAAGGAGCCGTCCGGGCGCAAGGTCGATTACACCGTGGTGAAGCCGGATTTCTTCGTGCTGTCGGGTTTGCAGGGCCTGAAGAAATTTTACGTCCGCGGCACCTTTAGAGGCGACGAGGTCCGCACCATGACAATCCTCTACGACCAGGCGACCGAGAACACGGTCGAGCCGGTCGTGATCGCGATGTCGAGCGCGTTCAATGCATTTCCGCCAGGCCCGCAGGCCGGGCCGCCGCCCCGCAAGACCGTCGAGTACGGCACCGGCCTCGTCGTCAGCGACGACGGCGCGATCGTCACCGACCGGCTCGTCACCGACAACTGTCTTGCCATCACGATCGCCGGCTATGGCAGCGCCGATCGCCTCGCCGAGGACAAGGAGCGCGGTCTCGCACTCCTGCATATCTACGGCGCGCGCGGCCTGAAGCCGTTCAGCCTCGCTGGCGGCGCGGCAAGGACGAACGTGGATGTCGTCGGCATCGCCGATCCGCAGAGCCAGGGTGGCGCGGCCGGCGTGTCGAGCATCAAGGCCGCGCTGGCGCCGGTCCCGAGCAGCGATTCCGTGCTGTCCCCACCGCCGGCGGTCGGGGTATCCGGGGGTCCGGCGATCGATGGCGACGGCAAGTTCGCCGGCATTGCGCTGTTGAAGCCGGCGATGGTCGCGGGGCCCGCGACATCGGTGCCGGCGTCACAGGCGGTGATGGTGTCCGCGGAAACGGTGCGCGATTTCCTGAAGGCGAACGAGGTCACAGCGAACGGCACCTCGACGGATGCAAAAGCTGCCGTCGTGCGCGTGATCTGCGTCCGGAAGTAGGTCTAACGCCAACTCTCGTGTCCCGGACGCGGTGCGGCGCGTAGTGCCGCGCCGCTGAGCCGGGACCCATGCTTCCTCAAATTCCGTGCAAGTGGCTTTCTGGGCCCCGGCTCAGCAGCGCATCACTAGCGTGCTGCGCTTTGTCCGGGGCACGAGCTCAACCGAGCCGCGAGCATCATCACACGTACGACTACTGGTCCAGTAATGGTACGGATTAGCTGGCCATCCCTCTTCCGCCATCATCGTTGCTGCTGATTCGGACCTCCGCGATCCCCCTTTGGATCGGGCCGGCACGTCCTGAGCTAGAAGGCTCAGCATCGAGATCGATGCACGTTCGCGTGGCGTATTCCTGACCCAAGCATTCCAAAGGATTGATCTTCAAATGCACACGATCGTACTGGCCACCCAAAAGGGTGGCAGCGGCAAGAGCACGCTCGCCATCGGCCTCGCGCTCGCGGCCAAGCAGGCCGGCTTCACCGTCCGCCTGATCGAGACCGACCCGCAGGGCACCCTGTCGAACTGGCAGCGCCGCCGCACCGCCGATGATCTCGTCGTCGACCCGATCTATCACGCAGCCGACATCGAGCCGCGCCTGAAGATGCTGGCTGACCGCGGCCTGCAGCTTGCGATCGTCGACACCGCCGCCGGCCTCAGCGCCGCGACCACCGCTGCAATCCGCCATTCCGATCTCTGCCTGATCCCGGCCCGCCCGAGCGTCGCCGACATCGAGGCGACCGTCTCGACGCTCAGCGTCGCACGCGCCTGGAAGCGGCCCTACAGCTTCGTGTTGAACCAGACGCCGATCCGCGGCCAGCGCATCGACAACGCCGCCAACACCCTCGCCGAGGAAGCGGCGCTCGATCTTTCTGACGTGCTCGCGCGCCCGCTGATCGTGATGCGCAACGATCACCAGGACTCGCTCGCGAACGGCCTTGCGGTGAGCGAATTCGCGCCGAACGGAAAGTCGGCGGACGAGATCCGCGGCCTCTGGCGCTGGATCGAAACCCGGCTCGAGCTAAGTGCCACGACCAATGTCCAGATCGACCAGGTGATATCGGCTGCGTGCGGCATGCTGCATGTCGCTGCCGAGCTTTCGGCGGACGAGACTACGACACTGGCGTCCTGACCGGGGCGGTCGCTCAGACGGCAGCCGGCCCTCACCATCCCGAAGGGCTCCAGCGACGAAGCAATCCGGCCACCAGCCCGGCCGGATTGCTTCGCTCCGCGTTGTTTGCCCCCCATCCATCCGTCACGCCCCGGGCAAAAGCGCGAAGCGCGGCTTCGCGCAGGTGTCCCGGGCATCCACGTCTTGGCAACAGGGAAGAAGAACGCAGATGGCCGGGACAAGCCCGACCATGACGCTGGGCATGCATTAGCCTTCAATCGCAGATCTGTTGCCCAACCAGGCCTCCCGCCGCACGATCCATTTCTCGGACTTCGATTGCCCGTCGTGATGGGCGAGCTCGATGAAGCCGACGAATTCCGCGCCGGTCTTCTGCTTGACCCGACGCGAGGCTTCGTTGGTCGCGGCGTTGCAGACGTAGAAATGATCGAGGCCGAGCGTGAGGAAGGCAAAATCGTTCACCGCGGCGATGGCTTCCGTCATCAGTCCGCGCCGCCAGTAAGGCTCCGCCAGCCAGAAGCCGCGATTGCCTTTCGGGCCTTCGGCACGGGGCCGCAGATGAATGTTTCCAATCGCCTCGCCGTCACCCTCCTTGAGCACCAGAACCCAGAGATGGATGTCGTCGCCGGCTGAGATCTTGTCGAACTGCATCCTGACAAACGTCTCCGCTCCGTCGGCGGGATACGGCCACGGCACGACCATCGAGAGATGCCGGATGATGTTCCAATTGTCGAAATGGCGCTGGATCGCCGGCACGTCTGACAGCGCCAGCGGACGCAGGATCAGCCGTTCGGTTTCAAGCTGCGGCGTCGGCATGGATTTCTACTTCTGACACTTCTGACACCAGAAGGTGGACCGGCCATTCTGCGTAAACCGCTTGACCGTGCCACCGCACCCCGGCGTCGTGCATTTCTCGCCTTCGCGGTCGTAGACCTTGAACGAGTGCTGGAAATAGCCGAGCTCGCCCGAGGTCTGGCGATGGTCGCGCAAGGACGAGCCGCCGGCCTTGATGGCGTCGTTCAGCACGGTGTGGATCGCACTTACCAATCGCTTCGCATGATCGGTCGGCTCGCCGCCGCCAACGCCCTTGCGACCCTTGGTCGCGAGCGTCGCCGCGATCCGGCGCGGCGACAGATGCGAGCGATGCAGGGCTTCGCAGACATAGATGTTGCCGAGCCCCGCCACCACGCGCTGGTCGAGCAGCGCGGCCTTCAGGCTGGTGGCCTTGCCTTCGCAGGACCGCGCCAGCATCGCGGCGTCGAATTCGTTGCCGAGCGGCTCGGGGCCGAGGCCGCGCAGCAGCGGCTCCTCGTCGAGTGCGTTACGCGCGATCACTTTCATGTAACCGAAACGGCGCGGGTCGTTGAAGACGATGTCGGCGCCGGAAGACATCCGAAACAGCACGTGGTCGTGCGTGGAGTCCTTACCCCTAGGATAGTGAAACTCGCCGGGAGCTGCCTCGTTGTCCGGCTTGATGACGCGGAACGAGCCCGACATGCCCAGATGCATCAGGAGCACATCGCCGGAGGCGAGATCGGCCATGAGATATTTTGCACGGCGGCCGAGCCCCGTGACGACCTGCCCCTGAAGCCGGGCCACGAAGTCCGGCTGGAACGGAAAGCGCAGGTCCGGCCGGCGGGCCTCCGCCACCAGGATTTTCGCACCCTCCATCACGGGCTGAAGGCCGCGGCGGACGGTCTCGACTTCGGGCAATTCAGGCATGGTTCAGGCATTCACCTTATGAGGGCGGTGTGATAGCGCCATTGCGGCGGGCGCGCTATGGTTCGCCCAGTGGAGCAGAGTAATGGATCGGCCGGGCGAAACCACGCATTTTGGCTTCAGGGACGTCCCCCTCGGGGACAAGCAGACGCTGGTGAACGATGTGTTTCACAGCGTGGCGTCGCGCTATGATTTGATGAACGATTTGATGTCCGGTGGCCTGCACCGGGTCTGGAAGGACATCATGATCACCGCGCTCGACCCGCCCCGGAGCGACCGGCCGTTCGCCTTGCTCGACGTCGCCGGCGGCACCGGTGACATCTCGTTCCGCGCCGCAAAGGCCGCGGGCCCCGGCTTCCATGCCACCGTCTGCGACATCAACACCGACATGCTGGCGGTGGGCCGCGAGCGCGCCGCGAAGCGCCATCTCGAAACCCGGGTCGATTTCGTCGAAGGCAATGCCGAAGCGCTCGTCTTCGCCGACCGCAGCTTCGACGCATATACGATCGCTTTCGGCATTCGCAACGTGCCCCGGATCGATCTGGCGCTGCGCGAGGCCTATCGCGTGCTGAAGCCCGGCAGCCGCTTTCTGTGCCTGGAATTCTCCACCGTCGAGATGCCCGGGCTCGATCGGATCTACGACCTGTTCTCGTTCAAGGTGATCCCGCCGCTCGGCCGCATGATCACGGGCGACGCCGAGTCCTACCAATATCTCGTCGAGTCCATCCGCAAGTTTCCAAAACCCAACGCCTTCGCCGACATGATCCGCGACGCCGGCTTCGCCCGCGTCAGCTGGCAGACCCTGTCCGGCGGCATCGTCGCACTGCATTCGGGCTGGCGTTTGTGATCTCTGCCTTCACCCACATTGCGCGCCTGATCCGCGCCGCGTTCGTGTTTGCGCGCGAGGGCGTGTTCGGCTCGGTCGATCCGAGCCTGGTGCCGCCGCCGGGACAGCTCGCTCTGAAGCTGGCGCGCCTCGTCGAACGGCGTGGCGTCAAGCACGGCCCGCGGATATCGCGCGCGCTGACGCGGATGGGCCCCGCCTATCTCAAGCTCGGACAATTCCTGGCCACACGCCCCGACATCGTCGGCGTCATCATGGCGCGCGACCTCGAAAGTCTCCAGGACCGCCTGCCGCCGTTTCCGCAGGACGAAGCCGAAGCCGCGATCGCGACCTCGCTGGAGCGGCCGCTGAAGGACGTGTTTGTGAGCTTCGGCCCTCCCGTCGCGGCGGCCTCGATCGCGCAGGTGCATCGCGGCGAGGTCTTGCACGCCGGCATCCGCAAGTCGGTCGCGGTCAAGGTGCTCAGGCCCAACGTGGCCTCACGCTTCCGCCGCGACCTCTCCGATTTCTTCTTCGTCGCAAACAAAGCCGAGACCTACTCGGCCGAAGCGCGGCGGCTGCGGCTCATCGAGGTCATCAACACCATGTCGCGCTCGGTCGCCATGGAGATGGATCTGCGGCTGGAAGCTGCGGCGCTGTCAGAGATGGCGGAGAACACGCAGGGCGATCCTGATTTCCGCGTGCCGTCCGTGGACTGGGACCGCACCACGCACAACGTGCTGACGATGGAGTGGATCGACGGCATCGCGCTGAACGATCACAAGCGTCTGGCAGAATCGCAGGTCGACCTGCCCGATCTCGGCCGCAAGGTGATCCAGAGCTTCCTGCGGCACGCGCTGCGCGACGGCTTCTTCCACGCCGACATGCATCCGGGCAATCTGTTCCTCGATGACGCGGGACGACTCGTCGCAGTCGATTTCGGCATCATGGGCCGGCTCGGCATGAAGGAGCGGCGTTTTCTCGCGGAAATCCTGCTCGGCTTCATCACTCGCGATTATCGCCGCGTCGCCGAGGTGCATTTCGAGGCGGGCTACGTGCCCGCGCATCACTCGGTCGAGAACTTTGCGCAGGCGATCCGCGCCATCGGCGAGCCGATCCACAACCGCACGGCGGAAGAGATCTCGATGGCGCGGCTCTTGACGCTGCTGCTCGAGGTCACCGGCCTGTTCGACATGACGACGCGGCCCGAGCTGATCCTGCTGCAGAAGACCATGGTGGTGGTCGAGGGCGTGGCGCGCGGCTTCGATCCCAAGCTCGACATCTGGAAGATCGCCGACCCCGTGGTGCGCGAATGGATCGAGCGCAATCTCGGACCCATAGGCCGGGTGCAGGGTGCCCTCGCCGGGACCGGAGACATCGCGCGCGTGCTGATGCGCCTGCCGGAGATCGCCGAGCGGTCGGTGAAGGTGCTGGAGCAGCTCGAGACCATGACGCGGGAGGGCATCAGGCTGTCGCCGGAGAGCATCGCCGCGATGGGTCGCAGCGAGGGCCGCAAGAACCGCTGGCGCACCGTCGCGCTCTGGATCATCGCCGCGACCTTCATCGGGATCCTGATCGCCGTCCGGAATCTGTGATTGCCAAAAGTTTGATTGCATTGCAATCACACGATTGATAGCATCGCTATCATTCCGTGCTGGAGGGGCGTCATGGCAAGCCTGACCATCCGCAAGCTCGACGACGGCGTCAAAACCTATTTGCGGCTGCGCTCGGCCAAGAACCGCAGATCGGTCGAGGAAGAGGTCCGGGTCATCCTGCGGGAGCTGATCGAGGGCCGCGAGGAGCCGCTGACGCCGTTTTCGGCGCCGCCGGCAGCCTCCGTCGCCCCCACCCCTCAGCGCACCGGCGCCGTCCCTGAGGCCAGCGTCACCCTGATCATCGGCGGCGGGATCGCAGCCTATAAATCGCTCGACCTGATCCGAAGGTTGAAGGAGCGCCGCGTCGAGGTCCGCTGTGTCCTGACCAAAGCGGCGCAGCAATTCGTCACGCCGCTGGCGGTCAGCGCCCTCTCCCATGAGCGCGTCTATACCGACCTGTTCGACCCCCAGAGCGAGTTCGACGCCGGCCATATCAGGCTTGCGCGCGACTGCGACCTGATCGTGGTGGCGCCCGCGACCGCCGACTTGATGGCGAAGATGGCCAACGGCCACGCCGACGATCTCGCCAGCGCGATCCTGCTCGCGACCAACCGCAAGGTGCTGCTGGCACCGGCAATGAACCCGCTGATGTGGAACAATGCGGCGACGCGTCGCAACGTCGCGCAGCTGCAGCGCGACGGCGGGGTGCTGATCGGGCCCAATTCCGGCGAGATGGCCGAAGCGGGCGAAGCTGGTGTCGGCCGCATGTCCGAAGCGATCGAGATCGCCGCCGCCGCCGAGCGTCTGCTGCGGCCGCCGGTGCCGCGCCCGCTCGCCGGCAAGCGCGTGTTGATCACCGCAGGTCCCACCCACGAGCCGATCGATCCGGTGCGCTACATCGCCAACCGCTCTTCCGGCAAGCAGGGGTTTGCCATCGCCGCCGCCGCACAGGCCGCCGGTGCCGAGGTCATTTTGGTGAGCGGTCCGGTCGACCTCAGCGATCCCCAGGGCGTGACGGTGAAGCATGTGGAATCGGCGCGGCAGATGCTGGAGCAGGTGCAGGCCGCGCTCCCCGCCGACATCGCGATCTTTGCTGCCGCCGTCGCCGACTGGCGCGTTGCCAACGAGGGCGAGCAGAAGCTGAAGAAGACCGCAGCCGGCATGCCGCCGCTTCAGCTGATCGAGAACCCCGATATCCTCGCCACGATCTCGAAGCTGACCGACAAGCGCCCGCCGCTGGTGATCGGCTTTGCCGCCGAGACCGAGCACCTCATCGACAACGCCAAGTCAAAACTCGCCCGCAAGGGCTGCGACTGGATCGTCGCCAATGACGTCTCGCCCGCCACGGGCGTGATGGGCGGCGACCGCAACACCGTGCATCTGATCAGTCGCAAGACTGGTGAGAAGGACGGCGAGATTGCAGTTGATTCCTGGCCGGTGATGACCAAGGAACAGGTCGCCATCGAACTGGTCGCGCACATCGCGAAAAGCGTGACCGACAAATCCCTGGAGCCGGCATCTTGAGCACGAAGGTCACTGTCGAACTGCAACGCCTGGCCCATGCGGAAGGCCTGCCAATGCCGGCCTATCAGACCACCGAGGCTGCCGGCCTCGATCTGATGGCGGCGGTGCCGGACAGCGAGCCGATGACGCTCGCCCCCGGGCAATATGCGCTCGTGCCGACCGGCCTTGCGATCGCATTGCCGGCCGGGCACGAGGCGCAGGTGCGGCCGCGCTCGGGGCTTGCCGCCAAGCACGGTGTCACCGTGCTGAACGCGCCGGGCACGATCGACGCGGACTATCGCGGCGAGATCAAGGTGATCCTGATCAACCACGGCGCGGCGCCGTTCGTGATCAAGCGCGGCGAGCGCATCGCCCAGATGGTGATCGCGCCCGTGGTGCAGGCCGCGCTGGTTCCGGTGGCCACATTGTCGGCCACGGATCGCGGCGCCGGCGGCTTCGGCTCGACCGGCCGCTAGTTTCTTACCTCTCCCGCTTGCGGGAGAGGTCGACGCGCAGAGCAGGGGAGGGAGCGCACCTGCTCCGCGGCGGCCATGTCGCCCAAATATTCAGCCCCGCTAACGCACGGCAATTTCAGCCGAATCATCCCGAAGAACTACGTGGGCGGGAACCCCTCCCCCGGCATTTTTTTGGGGCCGCCTTTGCGTTCACGATCTGGACTCTTACCGGCGGAGTCGCGGTGAGGGTATTGTCGTTTGATTCGCGCGCGACGGGGGTCGCCGCGCGTAAATTCGTGCGGTCTTGGGGCAACTATGTCAGGCGTGATCGTGTCGATGCGTCGGACGCTGCTGTCGTGCACATCGCTCGTGCGCAACGGCTTGTTGGGAGGCGCTCTTGCAGCGCTGCTGCCGGCTGCGCCGGCCGAGGCGGCCGACCTCATCGACACCCTCTCCATCATGCTGGATTTCAACCGGCAGGAACTCGCGGTGCTCGCCACCGCGCTGGCCTTGCTCGGCTTCTCGGTGGTGGCTGCGATCCTCTTGATGCGCACGCGCGTGCGCACCGCGAAGAACGAGGCGCGGCTGCGCGCCCGAATCGGGGAACTCCAGCTCCAGGCCGACCGCTTCGGCGCGCTGCTGTTCGCCGAGCCGCAGATCCTGATCTCCTGGCCGGCCGGCGACAATCGCGCGCAGATCTCCGGCGACATCTCCATGGTGCTGCCGCGCGACTCCTCGCCGCAACGGGTGCTCGCATTCGGAACCTGGCTGCCGCCCGAGCCCGCGCTCCAGATGGATCACGCCGTCGATGCGCTGCGTGACCGCGGCGACGGGTTCCAGCTGACGCTGACGACCGCGCATGGCCACACGCTCGAGGCCATCGGCCGCGCCATCGGCGGCCAGGCCATTGTCCGGATTCGCGAACTCTCGGGTCTCCGCCGCGATCTGGCCGAGACCAATCTGCGCTACAACGCGCTCTCCGACGAGACCGAGATGCTGCGCGGCTTTGCCGCCAACGCACCTTGGCCGATCTGGGCCAAGGGCGAGAACGGCGCGCTGACCTACGCCAACCCGGCCTATGTTCGTGCCACCGAGGCGAACAACGTCACCGATGCGCAGGAGCGCAAGCTCGAGCTGCTGGACAGCGCCGACCGCACCGCGATGGAACGGGGACTGAAGGACACCGCCAATTTCAACGCCCGGCTGCCGATTGTGATCAGCGGCGAGCGCCGCATCTACGATGTGCGCGCGGTCAATGTCGGCAGCGGCAGCGTCGGCGTCGCCATCGATGCCAGCGAGGCGGACGCGCTCAGCTCGGCGCTGGTGCGGATGGCGGAGGCGCATCGGCGCACGCTCGACCAGCTCTCCTCCGGCGTTGCCGTGTTCGATGGCCAGCGCCGGCTCGCCTTCTACAACGATTCCTACCGCCGGCTGTGGGACCTCGACCGCACCTTCCTCGACGCCAATCCCGATGATTCCAGCGTGCTGGATCAGCTCCGTGCCGCGCGAAAACTGCCGGAACAGCCGGACTTCCGTGCCTGGAAATCCAAGCTGCACGAGGCCTATCGCGCGGTCGAGACCACCAAGGACACCTGGTACCTGCCCGACGGCCGCGCGCTCTCGGTCGTCACCACGCCGAACCCGGAAGGCGGCGTCACCTATCTGTTCGACGACGTCACCGAGAGCCTCGAGCTCGCCCGCCGCTTCGACGGCATGATCCGTGTCCAGCGCGAGACGCTGGACAGCCTCGCCGAGGGCGTCGCGGTGTTCGGCAGCAACGGCAAGGCGCAGCTGTTCAACCCGGCCTTCGTCCGGATGTGGAAACTGTCGAGCGATGCCATGCGCGACGAGCCGCACATCCAGACGGTGGAAGGTTGGTGCCATCAGCTGTTCGACGACCCCACGGTCTGGCGCCAGATCCGCGAGGCCGTCACCTCGATCGAGAGCCGCGCCGACGTGCCGCTGAAGCTGGAGCGCAAGGACGGCAGCGTGCTCGACGGCATGATCCGCCCGCTGCATGACGGCGCGACCATGCTGACGTTCCAGGACATCACCGACACCGAGAACGTCGAGCGCGCGCTGCGCGAGCGCAACGAGGCTCTGGAGGCCGCCGACCAAATGAAGGTGGATTTCGTCCACCACGTCTCCTACGAGCTGCGCTCGCCGCTCACCACCATCATCGGCTTCGCGCATTTCCTCAGCGATCCCTCGACCGGGCCGCTGACGCCGAAACAGGCCGAATATCTCGACTACGTCACCAAATCGACCAATGCGCTGCTGGCGCTGACCAACAACATCCTCGATCTGGCCACCATCGACGCGGGCGCCATGAAGCTGGAACTCGGCCCGGTCGACGTCAGCAAGACCATCGAGCTCGCGGCCGAAGGCATCCAGGACCGGCTCGCGACCGACCGCATCCGCCTAAAAGTCGAGATCGCGCCCGATGTCGGCAGCTTCGTCGGCGACGAGAAGCGCGTGGTGCAGGTGCTCTATAACCTCCTCGCCAATGCCGTCGGATTTTCTCCACAGGATTCCACCGTCGGCATCAGCGCACGCCGCACCGAACGCAGCGTGGTCTTCACTGTGACAGATTCCGGGCCTGGAATACCTGCCGACATGAAGGACAAGGTGTTCAACTGGTTCGAAAGCCGCTCGCAGGGCTCGCGTCACCGCGGCGCCGGGCTCGGCCTGTCGCTGGTGCGCTCCTTCGTCGAGCTGCATGGCGGCAAGGTGCGGGTGGATTCGATCGTCGGCCGGGGCACGGTCGTGATCTGTGACTTTCCGACCGACCAGGCGGCGCATCGCGACGCCGCCGAATGAGCGCGCCCACCACATTCTCCGTCGCGCTTCACAACGAGACGGCCACCGCGCAACTGATGGCCGACCTCGCGCTGCTGGTCGGTCCCGGCGATGTCATCACCCTCACCGGCGATCTCGGCGCAGGAAAGACCGCGGCCGCCCGCGCGCTCATCCGCTACCTCGCCGGCGACGAGGCGCTGGAAGTGCCCAGCCCGACCTTCACCCTGGTGCAGGGCTATGAGCTGCCGCCCTTTCCGGTGATGCACGCCGATCTCTACCGCGTCGAGGATGAGAGCGAGCTCGAGGAGATCGGGCTGTCGCCGCTGCCCGATGCCACACTCGTCTTGATCGAATGGCCAGAGCGCGCGCCGTCGGCGATGCCACAGGATCGCATCGACATCGCGCTGACGCATCGGCCGGCACTGGGCTCGAATGCGCGCGCCGCCGACATCACCGGTTACGGCAAGGCGGCCGCCGCTGTCGCGCGGCTGCAGGCGCTGCGCGAATTCCTCGACGCCACTGGCTACATGGATGCGACTCGCAAGCGCATGGCCGGCGATGCCTCGACGCGCTCCTATGCGCGGCTGCTGCGCGACGATGAGATCGTCATCCTCATGAACTTTCCGCAGCGCCCTGATGGTGCTGCGACGTACAACGGAAAATCGTACAGCGCCGCGGTGCATCTCGCCGAGAACGTCAAGCCCTTCGTCGCCATCGACGAAGGCCTGCGCGCGCAGGGCATCTCGGCGCCCGCGATCCACCATTCCGACCTCGACCATGGCTTCCTGATCACCGAGGATTTCGGCAGCGAAGGCGTGATCGAAGGCGACCCGCCACGCCCGATTGCCGAGCGCTACGAGGCCGCGGCCGATGTGCTGGCCGTGCTCCACGGCAAGACGCTGCCGGAAACATTGCCGCTGGACGGACAGACCTACGACATTCCCCTCTTCGATGCTGAGGCGCTGCTGATCGAGATCAGCTTGATGCCGGAATGGTACCTGCCCGATCGCAACGCGCCGCTGAGCGAGGCGGCGCGCTCGGAATTCTTCGCGATGTGGCGCGAGCTGCTGAGGAAGCCGCTGGCCGCGCCGAGGACGTGGATCATCCGCGACTATCACTCGCCCAATCTGATCTGGCTTCCGGATCGCGCCGGCATCGCGCGCGTCGGCGTGATCGATTTCCAGGACACCGTGCTCGGTCCGCAATCCTACGACGTGGTGTCGCTGCTGCAGGACGCCCGCATCGACGTGCCCGAAAGTCTCGAGCTGACGCTGCTGTCGCGCTACATCAAGGCGCGGCGCGCTGGCGATGCCGGCTTCGATCCGGCCGGGTTCGCCGAGCTCTACGCCATCATGTCGGCACAGCGGAATACGCGGCTGCTCGGCACCTTCGCCCGCCTCAACCGCCGCGATGGTAAGCCGCATTATTTGCGTCACCAGCCGCGGATCTGGACCTATCTCCAGCGCTCGCTGGCACATCCCGCGCTGAGCTCTTTGCGCGACTGGTATCTCGCCAACGTCCCTCCGCCCCAAAGTCCGGCCTGATTCGGAGGCCGATTTACCAGCTGTTAGCCAAGACGCCGGTATTCTGGCGGCGAGGCAGCCGGATCATTACGGGCTGGAGCGGGCAGATGGCGGTAAAGACGGACCAGCGCGGCAACAGCCGGGTTGTCTTCGAGCGCGGGATCTCGGCCCAGATGATGGGGATCGACGGCACCTGGCGGCGCGACTGCACCATGGAGGACGTCTCCGAGACCGGCGCCAAGCTGACCATCGACGGCTCGGTGGAGGGCCTCCATCTGAAGGAGTTCTTTCTGCTGCTGTCGTCCACCGGACTTGCGTACCGGCGTTGCGAGCTGGCCTGGGTCAATGGCGACCAGATCGGGGTCAATTTCCTCAAGCTCGGCGACAAGAAGAAAAAGGCGCGTTCCACAGCCGTCGGGGCATGATGGCAACACCCGTCGTACAACCGTCACGGCGGGTGGTTAAGGCGGTTGAGATGCGGTGCGGCTGATCGAACCTCGTGTTAGGATTGCTGCGAACGCGAAAGGTCTGAGAAAGCGAAGGATGTCCGTCAAACCGACCAAAGCCATGGTGCTCGCCGCAGGGTTTGGCCTGCGCATGCGTCCCCTGACGGACAAGATGCCGAAGCCGATGGTGCCGGTGGCCGGCCAGCCACTGCTCGACCACGTGCTCGACAAGCTCGGCCAGGCGGGCGTGACCGAGGCCGTGGTCAACGTGCATTACCTGCCGGACCAGATCATCGATCACGTCGCATCGCGCCAGCTTCCGCGCGTGACAATTTCTGACGAGCGCGACCAGGTGCTCGGCACCGGCGGCGGCGTGGTCAAGGCGCTGCCGTTGCTCGGCCACGCACCGTTCTTCCACGTCAATTCCGACACGCTCTGGATCGACGGCGTGCGCTCCAATTTGACGCGGCTCGCCGAGAATTTCGACCCCGCGCGCATGGATATCCTGCTGCTGATGGCGCCGACTGCGACCAGCATCGGCTATAGCGGTCGCGGCGATTACGGCATGCTGCCCGACGGCGCCCTGCGCAAGCGCAAGGAAAAGGAGGTCGTTCCGTTCGTCTATGCCGGCGCGGCGATCCTGTCGCCGTCGATCTTCGAAGGCGCGCCGCAGGGCGAGTTCTCGCTGACGAAAATGTTCGACCGCGCGGGCGAGCAGGAGCGGCTGTTCGGCCTCCGCCTCGACGGCGTCTGGATGCATGTCGGCACGCCCGACGCCGTGCACGCCGCGGAAGAGGCGTTCCTGGAGAGTGTGGCGTAGGGACCGGCCCCGAACGCGGTGCCGTAGGGTGGGCAAAGGCGCCCTTGCGCCGTGCCCACCATCTCTCTCGATGGCAAAATGGGTGGGCACGCTTCGCTTTGCCCACCCTACAAGACCTGTCAGGCCTCGCGAAGAGCGGGGACGACTTCCCCCCGCCCCATGACCATTCGACCTCGCCTCCCTATATTGCCTGATCCTTCGAATCAGGCGATCCATGCGCGTCTTCAGCGTTCCCCTCTCAGTTCCATTCCTGCGCACGATCGTCGCGAGCCTGCTCGACGGACGGCTGGTCGAGGGATTCGAGGCGCGCAAGGAACCGGCGCGGCTGGCGGATGCCACGCTGTATCTGCCGACAAGGCGCGCGATGCGCGTGGTCCGCGAGATCTTCCTCGACGAGATGAAAGCGGACGCCGTGGTGCTGCCGCGCATCGTCGCGCTCGGCGACATCGACGAGGATGAGCTCGCCTTCGCCGACGAGGGCGAGCAGTTCTCCGGCGCAACGCCGCTCGACATTCCGCCGCGGCTTGGCGAGCTCGAACGACGGCTGACGCTGGCGCAACTGGTCGCGGCCTGGGCCAAGGGCCCGGTGCTGTCGCCGCTGGTGGTCGGCGGGCCCGCCTCGACGCTGGCGCTCGCCGGCGACCTCGCGCGCCTGATCGACGACATGGTGACGCGCGGCGTCGACTGGAGCGCGCTCGACGGTCTCGTACCTGACAACCTCGACCGTTACTGGCAGCACTCGCTCGAATTTTTGCGGATCGCGCGGATCGCCTGGCCCGGTCATCTCGCCGAGATCAACCGGATCGAGCCCGCGGCGCGGCGCGATCTCCTGATCGCGGCGGAGGCCAGACGGCTGACCGCGCATCCGAACGGGCCGGTCATCGCGGCGGGTTCGACCGGCTCGATGCCGGCCACAGCAAAATTTCTGCACGCAGTCGCATCGCTGCCGCATGGCGCAGTGGTGCTGCCGGGCCTCGACACCGATCTCGACGACGGCGCCTGGCGGAGCATCGGCGGCGTGCGCGACTCGCTGGGCAAGTTCGCAGAGCATCCGGCGTCGAACCATCCGCAATATGCCATGCACGCGCTGCTGGATCGTTTTGGCATCAAGCGCAGCGACGTCGAGATTCTCCAGCCGCCAGCGGACGGCGGCCGCGATCTGCTCGCCTCCGAATCGATGCGGCCGTCGGCCAAGACGGAAGTCTGGCACGACCGGCTGAAGCAGCCGGATGTCGCAGCGAAGATCTTGGGCGGCATGAAAAGCCTCGCCGTCGTCGAAGCCCCCAATCCGGAGATGGAAGCGCTCGCCATTGCCATCGCCATGCGCGAAGCACGGCATCTCGACAAATCGGCAGCGCTGGTGACGCCGGACCGCGTGCTGGCGCGGCGGGTGATGGCTGCGCTGACCCGATGGGATCTCGCCTTCGACGATTCCGGCGGTGACGTGCTGATGGAAACATCCGCCGGCGTCTTTGCCCGGCTCACTGCGGAAGCGGCGACCAAGGGACTGGAGCCGCCAACGCTGCTGGCCATGCTGAAGCATCCGCTGTGCCGGCTCGGCCGGCTGCCTGGCGCGTGGAAGGCGGCGATCGAAGATCTCGAGCTTGCAGTCCTACGCGGCACGCGTCCGCCTGCCGGCACCGGCGGCCTGCTGCGCGAATTCAACCGCTTTCGCAACGAGCTGACAAAGCTGTGGCGCAGCGAGGTCTCCGCGCTTCACAAGGCCGAGCCCCGTGCGCATCTCAAGGCCGAAAACATCGACCGCATCCAGACGCTGATCGACACCTTGCAGAAGGCGCTGGCACCGATCGAGAGTCTGGCGTCGGCAAAGCCGTTCGACTTCGCCGAGCTTGCCCACCGGCATCGCGAGATCATCATCGAGCTGTCGCGCGACGAGCAGGGCATCCCGCTCGCCTTCGAGGAGCGCGAAGGCCTCGCGCTCGCCGGCGCCTTCGACGATCTCCTGCGCGGCGGCACGATCAGCGGACTGATGGTGACGCTGCCTGATTATGCCGACGTCTTCCAGACCGCTTTCAGCGATCGCGCCGTGAGGCGGCGAGACAAGCCGGGCGCGCGGCTGCAGATCTACGGCCCGCTGGAATCGCGCCTGATGCAAGCCGACCGCGTCATAGTCGGCGGACTGATCGAGGGGGTTTGGCCACCGGCGCCGCGCATCGACCCCTGGCTGAGCCGGCCGATGCGGCACGAGCTCGGTCTCGATCTGCCGGAGCGCCGCATCGGCCTCTCCGCCCACGATTTTGCCCAGCTGCTCGGTGGCGACGAGGTGATCCTCACCCATTCCGCCAAGGCCGGCGGCGCGCCGGCGGTGGCTTCGCGCTTCCTGCATCGGTTGGAGGCGGTTGCGGGCGACGATCATTGGAAGGCGGCCGTTCGCGCCGGCGAGAAATACGTGCAGTTCGCGGGCGCGCTCGACCAGCCGGACGAGGTCAGGCCAATCAAGCAGCCCGAGCCGCGGCCGCCGCGCGCGATGCGGCCGCTCAGGATGTCGGTGACCGCGATCGAAGACTGGCTGCGCGATCCCTACACGATCTACGCCAAACACATTTTGCGGCTCGATGCGCTCGATCCCGTCGACATGCCGCTGTCGGCCGCCGACCGCGGCTCGGCGATCCACGACGCGATCGGCGAGTTCACCGAGAACTATGCGGCGAATCTGCCTGACGATCCCGCCCGTGTGCTGCGAGCGATCGGCGAGAAATATTTCGCGCCGCTGATGGAGCGACCCGAGGCGCGGGCGCTGTGGTGGCCGCGCTTCCAGCGCATCGCGCGCTGGTTCGGCGAATGGGAGACCGCGCGCCGCGACGCGATCGAATCGATCACGGCGGAGACCCGCGGCGAGATATCGATCCGCCTCGACAATGCGCGCACCTTCTATCTTTCCGCGCGCGCCGACCGCATCGAGCGGCGCCAGGGCGGCGGCTACGCCATCCTCGACTACAAGACCGGACAGCCGCCGACCGGCAAGCAGGTCCGCATGGGCCTGTCGCCGCAGCTCACACTGGAGGCCGCGATCCTGCGCGAGGGTGGCTTTCCCGATATCGACGCCGGCGCGTCGGTGAGCCAGCTCGTCTATGTGCGCTTGAGCGGCAACAATCCGCCGGGCGAGGAGCGCATCCTCGAGCTCAAGTACAAACCCGGCGACGAGCCGCAGCCGCCGGACACAGCGGCCGCCGAAGCGCGCGCCAAGCTGGAGGCGCTGATCCGTGCCTTCGACGACGAGAACCAGCCCTACACCTCGCTGAACCTGCCGATGTGGTCCAATCGCTACGGTACCTATGACGATCTCGCCCGGATCAAGGAATGGTCCGCGGCCGGCGGTTTGGGGATCGAGGAATGGTGAAGGCACCGCGCCCCATCCCCGACGAGGTCCGCGCGCGGCAGGCGCGTGCGTCCGACCCAACTGCGTCGGCCTTCGTGTCGGCCAATGCCGGCTCGGGCAAGACGCATGTGCTGGTGCAGCGCGTGATCCGCCTGCTGCTGTCGGGCGTGCCGCCGGAGAAGATCCTCTGCATCACTTTCACAAAGGCCGCCGCTGCCAACATGGCCGAACGCGTGTTCACCACGCTTGGTCACTGGGTGACGCTGGATGATACCGGGCTCGACGCAGCGATCCGCGCTGTCGGCATCCCGCATCCCAGCGCAAAAATTCGGCGCGAAGCGAGAAAACTGTTCGCCTGCGCGCTGGAGACGCCGGGCGGGCTGAAGGTGCAGACTATCCACGCGCTGTGCACGCGCCTTCTCCAGCAGTTTCCGTTCGAGGCCAACGTTCCCGCGCGCTTCGCCGTGATCGACGAGCGCGACCAGACCGACATGATGGAGCGCGCCAATCTGAAGGTGCTGCTGGAGGCGGCGCGCGATCCGGAGAGCGTCACCGGTCGCGCATTGCTGACCGCGATGGCGAGCGCGGCCGACGTCACCTTCAAGGAGGTCGTGCGCGAAGCGTGCCTGAGCCGCGATCACTTCATGGCCTGGACGGATGAGGCCGGCAACGCCGAAGCCGCTGCTGCGCAGATGGCGGCGGCGCTGGGCGTTGATGCGAGCGATCGCATCGAGGACGTCGAGACCGAGATTCTCGATGGACCCTATCTACCGCGATCGCGCTGGGACGACATCGCCTTTGCGCTGGAAGACGGCAGCAAGTCCGACAACGACCAGGCCGGTCGGCTCCGCGAGGCCAAGGCGTTCTCCGCCAGCGCGCAGGTCGATGCCTATCTCTGCGTCTTCCTCACCGACGAAAAGCTGCCGCGCAAGGCGGTGCTAACCAAGAAGTTTGGCGAGCACAACCCGTCCGTCGCGCGCCTGTTCGAGAACGAGGCGCAGCGCATCAGTGGATTGGTCGAGAGGCGCCGCGCGGTGACCATGCGCGACCGCACCGCGGCCCTGCTGCATATCGCCACCGCCGCCGCCGCAAATTACCGGCGCGAGAAGCAGGAGCGCGGGCTGCTCGACTACGACGACCTCATCGACAAGACGCTGGCGATGCTGAACCGTGTGTCTTCAGGCTGGGTGCACTACAAGCTCGACCGCGGCGTGGACCATGTGCTGATCGACGAAGCGCAGGACACCAGCCCGCGGCAATGGGACATCGTCGCGCACATCATCTCCGAATTCACCGCCGGCGAAGGCGCGCGCGAAGGATTGAACCGCACGGTCTTCGCGGTCGGCGATGAGAAGCAGTCGATCTTCTCGTTCCAGGGTGCGGCGCCGCACGAGTTCGACGCGCGCCGGCGCGAGCTGCACCGCAAGTTCACCTCGGCGGGGCTGAAGTTCGATCCGGTCGCCTTCACCTATTCGTTCCGCTCGGGCGCTGCGATCCTGCACTCGGTCGACCACGTCTTCCGCGAACAGGAGATCTACAAGAGCATCCATTCGGTCGAGATCGGCCATCCCCTGCACAACGCGCTCGCCGATGCCGGTCCGAGCGTGATCGAGCTGTGGGATCTGGCTGTCGCCGACGACCGCCAGGAGATCGAGGGCTGGCGCGCGCCGTTCGACGGCGTCGCCGTCACCAGCCCAGAAGTCAAGCTGGCGCGTCGCATCCAGGCCGAAATCAAGCGGCTGGTCGAGAGCGGCACGCTGACGGGACACGCGGGCGAGCGCCGACCGCTGCGCTATGGCGACATGCTGATCCTGGTGCGCCGGCGCGGCAATGCCTTCGATGCCGTGATCCAGGCGCTGAAGCACGCTGGCGTTCCGGTGGCCGGCGCCGACAGGCTCAAGCTGACCGAGCACATCGCGATCATCGACCTGATGAACCTCGCCGATGCGCTGCTGCTGCCGCAGGACGATCTCGCGCTGGCTGTGGCGCTGAAGAGCCCGCTGTTCGGGCTGGATGACGACGACCTGTTCCAGCTTGCCCATGACCGCAAGGGATCACTGCGCCGTGCACTCGGCGAGCATGCGGCCGGAAGCGAGAAGTTCGCGGCCGTGCTGCGGCGGCTTGAAGCCTGCGAGACCCGCGCGCGCGAGGAAACGCCGTTTGCCTTCTACGCCTGGTTGTTAGGGGGCGACGGCGGACGTGCGCGCATCCTGCGCCGGCTCGGCTTTGAAGCCAACGACGCGCTCGACGAATTCCTGGAGCTCGCGCTGAGCTGTGAGCGCAAGGCGCCGGCATCGTTGCAGGGCTTCATGGCCTGGCTGCGCTCGGCCGACACCGAGGTGAAGCGCGACATGGAGATCTCGCGCGACGAGGTGCGGGTGATGACGGTGCATGGCGCCAAGGGCCTGGAGGCCTCGGTCGTATTCATGGTCGACACCACGTCGTCGCCCGCGGACTCGCAGCGGGTGCGGCTGATCCACGTGCCGCGCGGCAATGGCGGCGAGGTCGTGGTCTGGGCCGGCCGCAAGGCCGACGACCCCAAGCCCGTCGCCAACGCGCGCAAGGCGATGCTCGAGGAGACCGAGGACGAATATCGCCGCCTGCTCTATGTCGCGATGACGCGCGCGGCCGATCGGCTGATCGTCGGCGGCTGCATGCCTGGCAATATGAGGACGGTCCGCAAGCTGAGCTGGTATGACCTGGTCGACACCGGGCTCGCCGGCTCGGGCCTAGACAAGCAGACGATCGAGACGCCGCTCGGCAAGGTGACGCGATTCGCCCGGCCGGAGGACGTCGCCGCGCTGGGTATCCCGGCGGCGACCGTGGACCAGACGGTCGCGCTGCCGGCCTGGCTGCGAACGCCGGCGCCGCGCGAGATCGTCGACGACGACATGGTGCGCCCGTCCGGCCAGTCGGCTGAGGAAGGCCGCAGCGTGCGGACCGGCGAATCGGTGCGGTCCCGCGCGCTCGCACTGCAGCGCGGCACGCTGGTGCACCGTCTCCTGCAATCCCTGCCTGATATCGCCGCGGAGCGCCGGCGCGAGGCCGCGCTCGGCTTCATGGCACGCAATGCCTCCGACTGGACGGAGGCCGACCGCGCCGCTTTGGCCGACAAGGTGCTCGCCCTGCTCACTGAACCGCGCTTCGCGCCGGTCTTTGCCGCCGGCAGCCGGACGGAAGTCGCCATCGCCGGCAGGCTGGAGCGGCCGGGCCGTGCCCCGGCATTGGTGTCGGGGCAGATCGACCGGCTGATCGTTCGTCCGGATGAGGTTTTGATCGTCGATTTCAAGACCAACCAAGCGGCGCCCAAGAACGCGGCCGCAGCGCCCGCCGCCTATGTCCGGCAGCTTGCGCTGTACCGGGCGGTGCTGGCGCGGCTTTATCCCCAAAAGCCCATCCGCGCCGTCCTGCTCTGGACCGAGGCCCTTGAATATATGGAGATTTCAGCCCCCGCGCTGGACGCGGCGCTGGCATCCCTTCATCTCAGTGTGAGCGTCCTTGACCCGGCAAGGGGCCGTTCATAGGTTGACGGCATGATCCCGGGCGCGATTCCCATCCGCGCCGATTCTTTCAACCGAACGAGGTACTCCCATGGCCGTTGGCAAGGTTTCTGACACCGATTTCGAAGCCGAAGTGCTCAAGGCGAACGGTCCTGTGGTCGTCGATTTCTGGGCTGAGTGGTGCGGCCCCTGCCGCATGATCGCGCCCGCCCTCGACGAGATCGCTGGCGCGATGGGCGACAAGGTCAAGATCGTGAAGCTCAACGTCGACGAGAGCCCCAAGACCGCGTCCAAGTATGGCGTGATGTCGATCCCGACGCTGATGATCTTCAAGGGCGGCGAGATGGCCTCCCGCCAGGTCGGCGCGGCGCCGAAGGCGAAGCTGCAGCAGTGGATCACCTCCGCGGTCTGATCCGCCTGGCGCAAGTTTATTTTCGACAACGGCCGGCGAAATGCCGGCCGTTTGCGTTGACGGGACGTGTCCAGCGTATGACGAGTCCCGACCCTTGCCTGCCCCTCCTGCAAAGCGCGCGCGAAAATCGACCTCTCTCGTTGCCATGGAGGCGCGGTCGGTCGACGAAATTCCACGCGGCAAGGAATGGCAATACGAGCCGAAATGGGATGGCTTTCGCTGCCTGCTGTCGCGCGACGGCAGTCATGTCGATCTGCGCTCGAAATCGGGCGAGGACCTCGCGCGCTATTTCCCGGAAGTCGTCGCCGCGGCGCTGAAGCTGAAAGCCGACCGTTTCACGCTCGACGGCGAGATCGTCGTACCGCACGGCAAGAGCTTTTCGTTCGACGCACTGCTGCAACGGATTCATCCCGCCGCAAGCCGTGTGAAAAAGCTCTCGCAGGACACGCCGGCGCTCTATCTCACCTTCGATCTGCTCGCGACGGTAAAACAGAAGCAGCTTGCCGGAAGGCAGCTGAGCGAACGGCGGCCGGCGCTGGAGGCTTTTGCGAAGGCCAATCTGAAGGGCGGCCTCTTCCGCCTGTCGCCGGCGACGACGAGCTTCGCCACGGCGAAAAAGTGGCTGGCGCAATCCGGTGGCGGCTCGGACGGCATCATCGCCAAGCGCGTCGACCTGCCCTATCAGGCCGGAAATCGCGACGGCATGCAGAAGATCAAGAAATTTCGCAGCGCCGATTGCGTGGTCGGCGGCTTCCGCTACGCCACCAACAAGATCGCCGGGCGAAAGGTGGTCGGCTCGCTGCTGCTCGGGCTCTACGACGATGGTGGCTTGCTGCATCATGTCGGCTTCACATCCGCGATCAAGTCAGAGCAGAAGCCCGCGCTGACCGACCGGGTGGAGGCGCTGATCGCGGAACCCGGCTTCACCGGCAACGCGCCGGGCGGACCGAGCCGCTGGTCCACCGAGCGCTCGGCAAAATGGTGTCCTCTGAGACCGAAGCTGGTGATCGAAGTCTGCTACGACCATTTCAGCGGCGAACGCTTCCGCCACGGCACCTCGATCCTGCGCTGGCGCCCCGACAAGGCGCCGCGGCAATGCAGCTTCGAGCAGCTGAAGCAGAAGGTGGCCGATCCGATGAAGCTGCTGAAGTGATTCGGTCTAGTGCAGAGCCGGGGCCCAGAAGCCGCGAGTCTGGGTCCCGGCTCTGCGGAGCAGCGCTTTGCGCTGCACCGCGTCCGGGACACGAGAGGATTTACCTGAGCCATCCGGTCGCGATCGCCTGCGCCAGTTCGGGCTGCCCATTGCGCCGCGCCAGCGCCGCCATCGCCTCGTGATCATATGCGACGTGGCGGAATGTCACCTGCCAGGCACCATCAGCCAGCTCGAGGATCGCGTAGCGCGCATGCGGCGTGCCAGCTTCGACTACATGCGGATAGGGATGCTTGTCACGATACCCAGGACTGCCGACGCTGCCGGGATTGACGATCAGCCGGCCGTCATGCAAGCGCACGGCGCGGGCGAGATGAGTGTGGGCGCAGAGGATCAGGGATTGCGTGAGCCCCAGCGCGAATTGCTCGATGCGGTCGAGCGGCGACAGCGCCACCGCGCCGTCCGGGTGCACCATGTCGAGCCAATAAACTTCGTCGTTATCGGGCGTGGCGTGGCAGAGGAACACCTGATCACGGAAGACGCGCGTCATCGGCTGCGCGCGCAGCCAATCCAGTTGCACGGTATTAAGCGCTGCGTGGGCGGGGCGATCCCACGAGCCCATTTTCTCCGGGGAGCGGTCGAGCAGATAGCGGTCGTGATTGCCGAGCACGTGGACGGCGTCGAGCGTCATCAGGATCTCGATGGTGCGGCGCGCATCGAGCGGGCCGCTCAGCATGTCGCCGAGATTGACGATGGCGGTGATCCCAAGGGCGCGGATGTCGGCGAGCACCGCCTCCAGCGCGAGATAGTTTCCGTGAACGTCGGCAATCGCGGCGAAGCGCATGTTGTTATCCCCACTCTCGTGCCCCGGACGCAGCGCAGCACGCAGTGGTGCGCTGCTGAGCCGGGGCCCACATTGCGGCATTCTGGGTCCCGGCTCGCGCTCCGCGCGTCCGGGACAAGAGAAATCATGCAGGAGGCGTGCCGTTGATCGCCAGCACGTGGCCGGCCAGATACAACGAGCCAGTGATCAGGATGCGCGGAGGCACCTCGTAGGCGAGCTTCGAGAGGGCGCGCAGCGCGGCTTCGACGCCGGAGACGGTCTCGACGCGCATGCCGAGGCTGCGGGCGGCGTCGGCGAGGCGATCGACCGGCATCGCGTTCTCGGTGTCGGGGATCGGCACCGCGATGATGTGACGGGTGAGACCGGCGAAATTGGCAAGGAAGCCCTGCGCATCCTTGTTGGCCATCATGCCGGCGATGACGACCAGCGGTCGCGACACCCGCTCTTCGAGATCTCCGAGCGCCGCCGCCGCGACACGGCCGCCTTCGGCATTGTGCCCGCCATCGAGCCAGATCTCCGAGCCCTGCGGACCGAGAGCGAGCAGCTCGCCCGAGGTGATGCGCTGCATCCGCGCCGGCCATTCGGCACCGACGATGCCGGCCTCGAACGCCGCCTGATTGATCTTGAAGTTCGGAATCGCGCGCAGCGTCGCGATCGCAAGGCCGGCATTGTCGAACTGGTGGCGGCCGAACAGCCGCGGCGCCGTGAGATCCATCAGGCCGCGATCGTCGGAGTAGACGAGGCGACCGTGCTCGACATTGACGTGCCAGCTCTCGTTCGCCGCAAAAAGCGGCGCGCGCATGCGCTTGGCCTGCGCCTCGATCACCGCCATGGCTTCGCCCGCCTGCTCCGCGGAGATCACGGGCACGCCGCGCTTGATGATCGCCGCTTTCTCGCCGGCGATCGACGTCAGGGTGTCCCCGAGGAAATCCATGTGGTCCATGCTGACGGGCGTGATCACGCAGGCCGCCGGCGCATCGATCACGTTGGTCGAATCGAGCCGGCCGCCGAGGCCGACTTCGAGCAGCACCACGTCGGCCGGGTTCTGCGCAAACAGATGGAAGGCGGCCGCCGTCTTCAGCTCGAACAATGTCGCGGCTTCGCCGGCATTGACGCGCTCGACCTCTTCCAGTGCCGCACGCAATTCGTCATCGCCGACCAGCTGACCACCACTGAGGCGGCCGAGCCGGAAGCACTCGTTGATCCTGACAAGATAGGGCGAGGTGTAGGCGTGCACCCGCAGGCCTGCTGCCTCCAGCGTCGCGCGCAGATAAGCGAGCGTCGAGCCCTTGCCATTGGTGCCGGCGATGTGGATCACCGGCGGCAGCTTGAGCTCGGGGTGGCCGAGCCGTTCGAGCAGGCGGTGCATCCGCTCCAGCCCGAGATCGATGCGCTTCTGATGCAGGACCGACAGCCGCCCGATCAATTCACCGAGCGGCGTCTTCGCGCTGTCAGAGGACGCGTTCACGCGTGCGGCGCAGCCGGCGCCGTCTCGGCGGCCGATACGATCTGTGCCGGGCTGAGCACCGGCTGCATCGGCTTCGACGCGGTCTCCGGCGCCGGCGCCTTGGTCAGCAGACGGCAGAGCCGCGCCAGAGTCGGACGCAGCTCGTGGCGATGCACGACCATGTCGACCATGCCGTGCTCCTTCAGATACTCGGCGCGCTGGAAACCTTCAGGCAGCTTCTCGCGGATGGTCTGCTCGATCACGCGGGCGCCGGCAAAGCCGATCAGCGCGCCGGGTTCGGCGATCTGAACGTCGCCGAGCATCGCATAGGAGGCGGTAACGCCGCCGGTGGTCGGGTTGGTCAGCACGACGATATAGGGCTGCTTGGCCTCGCGCAGCATCTGCACAGCGACCGTCGTGCGCGGCATCTGCATCAGCGACAAGATGCCTTCCTGCATGCGCGCGCCGCCTGATGCGGCGAACACGATGAACGGCGACTTCTTTTCAACGGCGAGTTCGAGCCCGCGGACGATGGCTTCGCCTGCGGCCATGCCGAGCGAGCCACCCATGAAGTCGAAATCCTGCACGGCGACGACGACGGCGGAGCCTTCGAGTTTGCCGTAACCGACCTTGATCGCATCGTTCAGATTGGTTCGGGCGCGCGCGTCCTTGATGCGGTCGACGTATTTCTTCTCGTCGCGGAACTTGAGCGGATCTGGCGTGACGTCAGGCAGCGCGACGTCGAACCAGGTCTCGTTGTCGAAGATCGACTTCAAGCGCGCCACCGCCCCCATGCGCATGTGATAGTTCGAGCCGGGGATGACGAACTGGTTGGCCTCGACGTCCTTGTAGAACACGAGCTGCCCGGAGTCCGGGCACTTGATCCACAGATTCTCCGGCGTCTCCCGCCGCAGCATGTTGCGGATCTTCGGCCGGACCACGTTGGTAAGCCAGTTCATGGTTTGCTCCGATGTGCGACCCGCCTCGCGGATCGCCTGAAGGGATATATGGCGACCGGGCCGTTGCCCGGCAAGCCGCCGTGTCGCCCGCTCCAAAAGCGGAATTATGGCCTATTCCGCCGCCTGTTGCGCGCCCTTGACGCCCTGGGCCAGGGCCGCCGTCAGCTCAGCCACGGCGTTAACGGTTTTGCCGGTCGCCCGTCCCTCGGCGTCGAGGCTGTTCTTGAGCGCGTCGACCAGCGCGGTGCCGACGACCGCACCATTGGCATGGGAGGCAATGGCACGCGCCGTCTCCGGCGTGCGGATACCGAAGCCGACGCACACCGGCAGCTTGGTGTGCCGCTTGATGCGGGCCACCGCTTCGCTCACGGCCGAGGAGTCCGCCGCCGCCGCACCGGTGATGCCGGTGATCGAGACGTAGTAGACGAAGCCCGAGGTGTTGGCGAGCACGGCCGGCAGCCGCTTGTCGTCGGTCGTCGGTGTCGCCAGACGAATGAAATTGAGGCCGGCCTTCATCGCGGGCAGGCAGAGCTCGTCGTCCTCCTCCGGCGGCAGGTCGACGATGATCAGACCATCGACGCCCGCGCTCTTGGCATCGACCAGGAACTTGTCGACGCCGTAAATGTAGATCGGATTGTAATAGCCCATTAACACGATCGGCGTCGCATTGTCGTCCTTGCGGAAGCCGCGCACCAGCTCCAGCGTCTTCTTCAGCGTCATGCCGGCCTTGAGCGCACGCAGCCCGGCGGCCTGGATCGAGGGACCGTCGGCCATCGGATCGGTGAAGGGCATGCCGATCTCGATGACGTCGGCGCCTGATTTCGGCAGCGCCTTGATGATCTCGAGCGAGGTCGCCGGATCGGGATCGCCGGCCATCAAGAAGGTGACGAAGGCCGAGCGGCCCTGCTTCGCAAGCTCGGCAAAACGGGTGTCGATACGCGTGGTCACTTCTTGCCCCTCAGGATGTCGCCGACCTGCGGGACGTCCTTGTCGCCGCGGCCGGAGAGGTTGACGACCATCAGGTGATCCCGAGGCCGCTTCGGCGCGAGCTCCATCACCTTGGCGATGGCGTGCGCGGGCTCAAGCGCGGGGATGATACCTTCGAGGCGCGACAGCAGCTGGAACGCGGCGAGCGCTTCGTCATCGGTCGCGGAGAGATAGTTCACGCGGCCGATCTCGTGCAGCCAGGAATGCTCGGGGCCGATGCCGGGATAATCGAGGCCGGCCGAGATCGAATGCGCGTCCTGGATCTGGCCGTCCGCGTCCATCAAGAGATAGGTGCGGTTGCCGTGCAGCACGCCGGGACGGCCGCCCGCGATCGACGCCGCATGCAGCTGCGTCAGCCCATGGCCCGCAGCTTCGACGCCGAAGATTTCGACGGAGGGATCGTCGAGGAACGGATGAAACAGGCCCATCGCGTTCGAGCCGCCACCGATGCAGGCGACCAGCGAATCCGGCAGGCGGCCTTCGACCTCCTGCATCTGCGTCTTGGTCTCGTTGCCGATGATCGACTGGAAGTCGCGCACCAGCGTCGGATAGGGATGCGGGCCGGCCACCGTGCCGATGCAGTAGAAGGTGTTGTGCACGTTGGTGACCCAGTCGCGCAGGGCCTCATTCATGGCGTCCTTCAGCGTGCGCGTGCCCGACTGCACCGGGACCACCGTCGCACCCAGCATCTCCATGCGGATCACGTTGGGCTGCTGCCGCTCGACGTCGACGGCGCCCATATAGACCACGCATTCGAGCCCGAAGCGCGCGCACAGCGTCGCGGTGGCGACACCGTGCTGGCCGGCGCCGGTCTCGGCGATGATGCGCTTCTTGCCCATGCGCCGCGCCAGCATGATCTGGCCGAGCACGTTGTTCACCTTGTGCGAGCCGGTGTGGTTGAGCTCTTCGCGCTTCAAATAGATCTTGGCGCCGCCGAGATGCTCGGTGAGGCGCTCGGCGAAATAGAGTGGCGAGGGCCGGCCGACATAATGCGTGAGATAGCCGTTCATCTCGGCCTGGAAGGCCGGATCGGCTTTGGCCTCGGTGTAGGCCTTCTCGAGATCGAGGATCAGCGGCATCAGGGTTTCGGCGACGAAGCGGCCGCCGAAGATGCCGAAATGGCCGCGATCGTCGGGACCGCTGCGATAGGAATTGGGTTTGGCGACGTTCATCGAACACTCAACTCTTGGCTGGATTCTTGGCTGGCGCGCGCAGCGCGAATGAAGGCCTTGATCATTTCAGGATCTTTCACGCCGGGGGCGCTCTCGACACCGGAGGAGACGTCGACACCGCCGGCGCGGGTGACGCGGAGTGCCTCGGCGAGATTGTCGGCATGAAGCCCGCCCGAGACCATGTAGGGCAGCTTCAGATCGAGGTTTTCGAGCAGGTGCCAGTCGAAGGGCTCCCCGAGGCCGCCCGGCCGGGTCGCATCCTTCGGCGCGCGGGCATCGAACAGGATGCGGTCGGCGATCGCGGCATAGCCGGGCAACACGGCGAGATCGGCCGCGGTCGCGACCGGGACCGCCTTCATCACCGGGCGGCCGAACCGCTGCTTGATGTCGCGCAGCCGCGCCACGCTCTCCTTGCCGTGCAGCTGGAAAATGTCCGGCGACAGCGCGTCCATGATGTTGTCGAGCGTCGCATCGTCGGCGTCGACGGTGAGGGCGACCTTGAGCGCGCGCCCCTTCACCTGGCGGCCGAGGTCGCGGCCGAGCTCCAGGGACAGATGCCGCGGCGAAGGGGGGAAGAACACGAACCCCACCATATCCGCACCCGCCTCGAGCGCCGTTTGAAGCGTCTCGCGCGTGGACAGGCCGCAGATTTTGACGAGCAGGGACATGGTCTCAAAGCAAATGGAGGCCGCAACGTGCGGCCGGAAAACAGCGTTTTCGGTCGGGGCCGCTTCTACAACGTCGCGCGCTGCTTGTCTCGCCCGATGGGCCCGTAAAGCCCGACCCCGGAGGGTACGGGAAGGCGCTGCGAGCCGGGCTTTGCCGCGGCCGCCTGGGCCCGCAAATCGGCCAGTTCGGCCCTGGCGACCCGTGAATCCGTCTCGTGCCGGCGCGCCGCGCGGCGCCAGCGCCGCTGACCGAGCCAGACGGCGGAGCCGCCGGCGAAGACGCCGAGGGCGGCGACCAGGATCAGGAGCAGGAACAGCGGCAGCGTGACCGACAATGACGGGTCGTTCGCAATGAACGGATCGAACGAGACCGTGACGAAGTGCCGGTTGGCAACGGCGAATGCCACCAGGATCAGGCCCAGCGGGATCACGATCAGCGCGGTCAGGAACTTTCGCATCGCGATCGCTCGTCTTGAATCAAGCTTGCGGCCGCATCATGCGGCCGTTCGGTTAAACCCCGACGACGACAGCCTCAGTCGGGCGCGCCGGGATCCGGATGGTCGCGGTTCAGCCGCTCGCGCATTTCCTTGCCGGTCTTGAAGAACGGAACGCTCTTCTGATCGACGGGCACATGGGCGCCGGTGCGTGGATTGCGCCCGGCGCGTGCAGGGCGATGCTTGACCGAGAAGGCACCGAAGCCGCGCAACTCGACGCGGTCACCGCGCGCGAGGGCCGCTACGATCTCTTCGAGAATCGCATTCACAATGTTCTCGACATCCCGCTGGTACAGATGCGGGTTGTGCTCGGCGATACGCTGAACAAGTTCGGATTTGATCATCGAGAGATAGGACCCGGAAGCGTGCGGATGACCATTTCCGTGAAAATACCTTGATCTGTCAAGACGCTAAATCAAGGTTGAGCGTCGCGAAATTACGTGACAAATGCCGAAAAAGCGGGCTGACCCGACGCCCGCCAAACGGGAAAACCCTCAGCCGCTCGCCCAACCCCCTCAATTTGAGGCGGCCGGTTGCCACAGGGCCAGCATTCCATCCATTCCGAACCGATCGACCGCCTGCGCGACGCCGGTTTGCCCGATTTGATGCGCAATCGAGCCCAAACCGAGCGCTTCCAGCGTAACGGCGGCGGCCGTCTTGAGGAATGGCAGATCGCCGAAGCGCGGCTGGAGCTTGTAGTCGCGCACGGAGAGCCCCTTCTTGACGCCCTTCTGCTCGACCAGCCAGGTCACCGCCGTCTTCTCGTCGCCGATCTGATCGATCAGCTTGAGATCGATCGCCTGGCGCCCGGTGAAGACGCGGCCATCAGCCACTTTCTCGAGCTGCGTGTCATCCATGCCACGCCGCTCCTTCACCAATCCCCTGAACCAGGCATAGGAATCCTTCACCAGCGCATCGAGCGCGGCCCGTGCTTCCGGGCTGGTCGGCTCAAAACCGTTGGGCGCGGCCTTCAGCGGTGACGACTTCACCTCCTCGACCTTGACGCCGATGGTCTTCAGGAGCTCGCTGACGTTGGGATATTGGAACAGCACGCCGATCGACCCGACCAGCGAACTCTGCTGGGCGATGATGTGATCGCTGGCAATCGCCGTGATGTAGCCCCCGGAGGCAGCCAGGCCCTCGACCACCACGACGAGCGGCTTCTTCGCCTTCAGCCGGACGAGTGAATCGTAGAGCTGCTCGGAGCCGGCGGTGGTGCCTCCCGGCGAGTTGATGTGAATGATGACGGCGGCGGCCTGCGAATTCTCCAGCCGCTCCAGCGCCTGCGTACGATCGGAATCGCTGCGGATCAGGCCCTCGATCTGGACCCGCGCGATCGAGCCGGCGGATGCGAACGTGCCCCGCGTACCCGGTGTCACGACCAGCGCAAAGCCCGCAATCGCCGCAATCGCGATCAGCGCAGCCGCCACGCGCCAGAACGTCAGCTTGCGGCGGATCCTGCGGCGATCGACGATGATGTCCGAATCGAGCGACATCTAGATATCTCCAAATGAAAGGCCGGACGCGTTGTGCCCTCACAGCGTGACCAACGGCTTATCTGGATACATCAATTGCGGCGCAATTAGAAGAAAACAAGGCTGTGACAGCGTAGGCCGAGATGCTGCCACACACTCACATGTCGTCCCGGCGAAGGCCGGGACCCATACCCACAGGGAGGAGTGTGACGCGAGACGCCCACTCCGAGTCTTCGTCAGACCACTCCCTGTGGGTATGGGTCCCGGATCTACGCGCGCTTTGAGCGCGCTTGTCCGGGACGACAGCGGAGTTTGTGGAGGCGGCAACAAAAAAGCCCCGGCTCGCGCCGGGGCTTCGATGTCTGTCGAACCGAAAGGTTCGCTTACTTGCTGTCGCGGTTCTTGAGCGCGGTGCCGAGGATGTCGCCGAGCGTTGCTCCCGAATCGGAGGAGCCGTACTGCGCGATGGCTTCCTTTTCTTCGGCGACTTCGAGCGCCTTGATCGACACCTGGACCTTGCGGGCCTTCTTGTCGAACTGGATCACGCGGGCATCGACCTTCTCACCGACGGCAAAGCGTTCGGCGCGCTGGTCGTTGCGGTCACGGGCGAGCTCGGAGCGCTTGATGAAGGTCGAGAAGTCGGTACCGGTGATCTTCACCTCGATGCCGCTTTCCTTCACTTCGAGCACTTCGCAGGTCACGACCGCGCCCTTCTTGACATCGCCCGGCTCGGCGAAGGGGTCGCCTTCGAGCTGCTTGATGCCGAGCGAGATGCGCTCCTTCTCGACGTCCACATCGAGCACCACGGCCTTCACCATGTCGCCCTTCTTGTAGTTGTCGATCACCTGCTCGCCCGGAAGCTTCCAGTCGAGGTCGGAGAGATGGACCATGCCGTCGACGTCGCCCTCGAGACCCAGGAACAGACCGAACTCGGTCTTGTTCTTGACCTCGCCCTCGACCGTCGAACCGGTCGGGTGACCTTCCACGAAGACCTCCCAGGGGTTGCGCATGGTCTGCTTGAGGCCGAGCGAGATGCGGCGCTTGACGGAATCGACTTCCAGCACCTGCACTTCGACTTCCTGCGAGGTCGAAACGATCTTGCCGGGGTGCATGTTCTTCTTGGTCCACGACATCTCGGAGACGTGGATCAGGCCTTCGATGCCCGGCTCGAGCTCGACGAACGCACCGTAGTCGGTGATGTTGGTGACGCGGCCGGTGAAGCGGGCACCCAGCGGGTACTTGGCTTCGATGCCCTGCCACGGATCGTCCAGCAGCTGCTTCATGCCCAGCGAGATGCGGTGCGTCTCGTGGTTGATCTTGATGATCTTGACCTTCACGGTCTGGCCGATCGAGAGCACCTCGGTCGGGTGGTTGACGCGGCGCCACGCGATGTCGGTGACGTGCAGCAGGCCGTCGATGCCGCCGAGATCAACGAACGCACCGTAATCGGTGATGTTCTTGACCACGCCGTCGATGACCTGACCCTCTTCGAGGTTCTGCACCAGCTCCTGACGCTGCTCGGCGCGGGTCTCTTCGAGAACCGTGCGGCGGGACACGACGATGTTGCCGCGACGGCGATCCATCTTGAGGATCTGGAACGGCTGCGAATTGTTCATCAGCGGCGCAACGTCGCGGATCGGACGGATGTCGACCTGCGAGCGCGGCAGGAAGGCCACGGCACCGTCGAGGTCGACGGTGAAGCCACCCTTGACCTGATTGAAGATGACGCCGTTGACCTTCTCGTTGTTCTGGAACGCCTTCTCGAGCTTGCCCCAGCTCTCTTCGCGGCGCGCCTTGTCGCGCGACAGCACGGCTTCGCCGAGCGCGTTCTCGATGCGATCGAGGAACACTTCAACCTCGTCGCCGACCTTCAGTTCGCTGTCACGGCCGGGGCCGGAAAATTCGCGCAGGGCGACGCGGCCCTCGGTCTTCAGGCCGACGTCGATGACGGCCATGTCCTTTTCAATTGCAACAACCTTGCCCTTGACGACGGAGCTCTCCTGCAGGTTGCCACCTGCGAAGGACTCGTCGAGCATCGCGGCGAAATCGTCGCGCGACGGGCTATAGGTATCAGCAGAAGTCGAAGCCATTTGTTCTCCAGTTGCGGATGTCGTGCCGGCCGTTGGGTTCATGGGCGCATCGCACGCGCAGTGTCGGAAGGTCCGCAAGACCTTCGAGCGACCGCTCGCTGCTCCGGCCTGAAAGGCGGAACAGCGGAAGCGGGCCGGCTGAGGCCCGCGCGTTCGATACGTGGAAATCTTGTGTCCGGAGCCTGGATCGCGTCGGCCCCAAACAGGGGACCGAGGTATCGACCTCAAAGAGCGGGAGCGGGCACTTCCTCCAATGACGGCGGCGGCTTAACCCCGCGACCGGCCCGCTCGGACGGCCTCGATAATGTCGATGGCGGCCCGGACGCCGCCTTCTATATCCAGTTGGGAGTTATCTAGCAAGTAAGCATCGGCGGCCGGTTTCAGGGGCGCAATAGGCCGGTTCTTGTCGCGTTCGTCGCGCTGGATGATGTCGGCGAGCACGGCGGCCTCGTCGGCCTCCTCGCCCCTCGCCTTGGCCTCCATGGTCCGGCGGCGCGCTCGGACTTTTGGATCGGCGACGACGAAAATCTTCACGTCCGCATGCGGGCAGATCACGGTTCCAATGTCCCGGCCGTCCAGCACCGCTCCGGGCGGATCGGCGGCGAATTGCCGCTGAAAATTGACCAGGGCCTCGCGAACCCTGGGGATCGCCGAGACGATGGAGGCGCCCTCGCCGGCCTTCTGGGTCTTCAGGGCCGGATTGCCGAACTTTTCGGGATCGAGTTCCAGCGCCGCAGCGACCGCAGCCTCCTCGTCCCGGAGATCGTGACCGGACTGCATCAGGGCATAGGCCACCGCACGGTAGATCACGCCGGTATCGAGGTGACGGTAGCCGTAATGGTGCGCGAGACGCTTGCCGAGCGTCCCTTTGCCCGAGGCCGCGGGTCCGTCGATGGCGATGATCATGAAAACTCGGCCCCTAGCGAACGCATCATCGGAATGAAGTCCGGGAAACTGGTGGCGATGAAAGCGGTGTCGTCCACGGTCACCGGCTGGTCCGAGGCGCAGCCCATCACCAATGCGGACATCGCGATGCGGTGGTCCATGTGGGTCGCGACAGTGCCGCCGCCGGGGACGTGACCGCGACCCTCGACGATCAGATCGTCACCGGAGACCTCGACCTTCACGCCGTTGACGCGGAGCATGGCAGCGGTGGCCTCCAGGCGGTCGGACTCCTTGACGCGCAGCTCCTGCAGGCCGCGCATGATCGTCGTGCCCTCGGCGAAGGCGGCCGCCACCGCGAGCACGAGATATTCATCGATCATCGAGGGCGCGCGCTCCGGCGGCACCACGACGCCGCGCAGCTTCGAGGCCCGCACGCGCAGTTTCGCCATCGGCTCGCCGGCGTCGCCGCGGACTTCGCTCTCCTCGATCGATGCGCCCATTTCGCGCAGCGTGGTGAACAGGCCGGTGCGCAGCGGATTGGTCATGACATCCAACAGGATAACATCGGAGCCCTCGACGATCAGCGCCGCGACCACCGGGAAAGCTGCCGAAGAGGGATCGGCCGGCACCACCACGGTGGCGCCGTGCAGCTCGGGCTGGCCTTTGAGCGTGATACGGCGGCCGTGCACGCCCTCCTGTGCCGAGGTGATGTCGGCACCAAAATGCTTCAGCATCAATTCGGTGTGGTCGCGGCTGGCCTCGGTCTCGATGACCGTCGTGGTGCCGGGCGCGGCAAGGCCCGCCAGCAGCACCGCAGATTTGATCTGGGCCGAGGCGACCGGGGTCTTGTAGGTGATCGGCAGCGGATCGCGGGCACCCTGGAGTGTCAGGGGCAGGCGGCCGCCCTCACTGCCGGAGATGACCTTGGCGCCCATCTTTTCCAGGGGATCGAGGATTCGGCGCATGGGGCGGCTGCGCAACGAGGCGTCCCCGTCGAAAACCGCCGAGATCGGGCAGCCGGCGACGGCGCCCATCACCAGCCGGCAGCCGGTGCCGGAGTTCCCGAAATCCAGCGCTTCCTTGGGCCGGGCGAAGCCCGCGACGCCGACGCCCTGCACTTTCCAGGCAAAATCGCCGGTCCGCTCCACGGTGGCGCCCAGCGCCTGCATCGATTTGGCGGTGTTGAGGACGTCTTCGCCCTCCAGCAGACCTGAAATCCTGGTCTCGCCGACCGCGAGCGCGCCCAGGATGAGGGCACGGTGGGAGATCGACTTGTCCCCGGGCACCCGTACTTTCCCGGTCAGCGGCCCGCTGGCGCGAGCCTGGAGCGGCCTCGTTTGGTCGGAATGGGTCACGATTGTGTCCTTGGATGCGCCCTCGAGGGGGCTGGGCGCAGGTACCACATGGTCAGCGCCTCGTCACGGGCATGTCGTTCTCCCGTAATGCGCTATTGACAGCGGGCCGCCAACTAGCCAAGTGAAACACCGCTTTTCAGACATTCCCAGGATTCCTGCCGTGGCCAAGTCCGAACTCGGAACCAAACGTATTTGCCCAACCACGGGCAAGAAGTTCTATGACCTCAACAAGAATCCGGTGATCTCGCCCTATACCGGTGAAGTCGTGCCGATCGCCCCGGTCGCGCCCGCGCGCATGCCCCGCGGCGCCGAAGCCCGGCACGCAGCGACGGCCGACGCCACGCCGGAGCCGGCAGAGGTCGAGGAGGTCTCGCTTGAGGAGGCCGACGCCGAGGAGAACACCGGCAAGGTCAAGGCCGCCGTGCCCGAATCCGAGGACGATATCGAGGTCGATGAGACCCTCGATGACGACGATGACGATGATTCGACCTTCATTGCCGACGAAGAAGAGGGCGATGAGGACGTGACCGACATCATTGGTGATGTCGGAGGTGATGAAGAGACTTGAGATCAGCCCTGATCTGTGAAAAAGGGTGCACCGCGCGAGTCACCAGGGCTCGCCGGTACGGGTGATCCACCAGGATCCCCACAAGGACTAAGGGGCCATAGCTCAGCTGGGAGAGCGCTTGCATGGCATGCAAGAGGTCGGCGGTTCGATCCCGCCTGGCTCCACCAGCCTTCGCTCGCTTCGCGAGCTTCGGCTGGGCAAGCCTACGGAAGTCCCTCGTAGCGAAGTGAGCGAAGGCTGTCCCGCCATAGCCCGAAGGGCGACGGCGGACTTGGGCCGGCAATCACTCTGTTTGCTCCCTTGCGACTGCGGGCTGAGGTAACACCCTAAACGTGTCTCGAAGCTGCTATCCTACCCTCCGGGGAGGGAGCGCGATGAAATACATCTATATCCTCGAGAGTCTCGATTCCGAGCACTTCTACGTTGGAATTACCGACGACCTGAGGGCTCGTTTGGCAAAGCACAACGCCGGCGAGGTACCGCACACTTCGAAATATGGGCCATGGCGGATACGGACCTATTTCGCGTTTGACGATGCCTCGCGCTGTCGCGTTCGAGCGTTACCTGAAATCGGGATCGGGACGCGCTTTTGCCAAGAAGCATTTCTGATCGCGCGCGCTACCCCCCTACTCCCCGATCACCGCGTTCAGCCGATCCCGCAGCGCGACGATCTCGTCCTTCATCGACACCAGTTCCGACACTGAGCAGTCCGAGGCCGCCAGGATCGACTGCGGCACGCTGCGGGCCTTTTCCTTCAGTGCATGCCCCTGCGCCGTCAACGCGATCAGGACCTGACGCTCGTCCTCGCTCGAGCGGGTGCGCCGCACGAGATGGGCGGCCTCGAGCCGCTTGAGCAGCGGCGTCAGCGTGCCCGAATCCAGGAACAGCCGCTCGCCGATGTCCTTGACCGGCACGTCGTCGCGCTCCCACAGCACCAGCATCACCAGATATTGCGGATAGGTCAGGCCGAGCCGGTCCAGCAGCGGCTTGTAGACGCGGTTGAAGGCATGCGCGGCCGAGTAGACCGCGAAGCAGATCTGATTGTCGAGGCGTTGCGGATCGAGGGTCGATAGCTTCCGGGGCATGGAGAATCTCACGGGATTTCCTCCCATTCTGGGGCCGGCGGGCGGCACATTCAATTGCGAACAATTAAATGTGAGCCGCGCTAATTTCAATTGCGCACAATCTAATTGTTTGCGATACAGAGCACACCCCAACCGGAAGACCCGAGGAGACGACAATGTCCGTGAACGTCCTCTACAAGACCAGCGCCAAGGCCACCGGCGGCCGTGATGGCCATGCTGCAACCCTCGACGGCGCGCTCGACGTCAAGCTCACCACGCCGAAGGAGCTCGGGGGCGGCGGCGGCGCCGGCAACAATCCCGAGCAGCTGTTCGCGGCCGGCTATGCGGCCTGCTTCATCGGCGCGATGAAGTTCGTCTCGTCGCAGGGTGGGCCGAAGGTTCCGGCCGATGCCTCCGTGACCTCGACCGTCGGCATCGGCCCGCGCTCCGAGGGCGGCTTCGGTCTCGACATCGATCTCGCCGTCTCGCTGCCGGGCCTCGCCCGCGCGGAAGCCGAGGCGCTGGTCGAGAAGGCGCACCAGGTGTGCCCGTACTCCAATGCCACGCGCGGCAATGTCGACGTTCGCCTGACGGTCGTCTGATCGAAAGTGCGGATTGGCTGGCCCGGGATCCCCCTCGGGCCGGCCGCTTCCGCTGATCTGCCAATCCTGATTTGCCATGCCGCGGCATGCGGCCGGCAGTGCATACGCCCCTACGCAACAGGCCATTGCTGGCTTGTGCGAACCTCGCTAGGCCTGTGGCCAAATATCGACACAGGGGAAGCGAAGGCATGAGTTCTGAAGCCGCCAGTTCTGAAGCCGCATTGGGCGCAATGAGCGGATTGCGCGTCATCGATCTCACGCGCGTGCTCGGCGGTCCCTACTGCACCCAGATCCTCGCCGACCACGGCGCCGACGTGATCAAGGTCGAGCCGCCCGCGGGCGACGAGGTGCGCGAATGGGGCCCTCCCTTCCACGAGGAGGACGCGGCCTATTTCGTCGGAATCAACCGCAACAAGCGCTCGATCGGCCTCGACCTCGCCTCCGAGGGCGGCCGCATCGTGCTGCTCAAGATGCTGGAGACCGCCGACGTCCTGATCGAGAATTTCAAGCCGGGCACGCTGGAGAAATGGGGCATCGGCAACGACGTGCTCAGCAAGAAATTCCCGCGCCTCGTGCATTGCCGGATCTGCGGCTTCGGCGCCGACGGCCCGCGCGGCGGCAATCCCGGCTATGACGCCATCATCCAGGCCATGACCGGCATGATCGCCGCGACCGGCTCGCCCGAGAGCGGACCGATGCGGATAGGCGTGCCCTTGGTCGACATCACCACCGGACTTTATGCGGCGATCGGCATCCTGATGGCGCTGTCGGAGCGGCAGCGTTCCGGCAAGGGCCAATTCCTGGAGACGACGCTGTACGAGACCGGCCTTGCCATCATGCATCCGCACACCGCGAATTATTTCATGCATGGCAAGCCGCCGAGCCTCACCGGCAACGAGCATCCCAACCTCGTGCCTTACGCGATCTTCCCGACCAAGACCGACGACATCTTCATCGGTGTCGGCAATGACGGCACCTTCCGCAAGCTCGCCAAGGAGATCGGCAAGCCCGAGCTCGGCACCGATCCGCGCTTTGCCCGCAACAAGGACCGCATCGCCAATCGCGAGGCGCTGCGCGCCGAGCTTGCTGCCGTGTTCAGCCAGCACGAGGCCGAGCCGCTGTGCAATCGCCTGCTCGCCGCGGGCCTGCCCGCCGGGCCCGTGCAGAAGATCGACCAGGCGTTGACCAACCCGCACACGATCGCGCGCGGCGATATTATCGAGAAGGACTGGTACAAGGGCGTCGCCTCGCCGATCCGGCTCGACCGCAGCAAGCCGAGCCTGCGCCGGCTGCCGCCGAAATTCAGCCAGCACTCCCAGGAGGTGCTGGGCGAGTTTGGCTACTCCAAGGCCGAGATCGACGCGATGGTCGAGAAGGGCACCGTCTGCGGCCCCGAGCGCAAGCGGTAGAGGCCACCACCTCCGTCCGACGAATGATGCCGCAGTGCGGCGCGGGCACGATAGTGCACCGCGAACCAATGCGGCTGCCGCTCCGTCTTCGCCTATTTGCCGTCTTCCCTTTTCCAGCGCTTGCCGCTTTCGTTTCGGCCGCCTACACAGTCATGTGAACGTCATATGGCGCTGCTAGCGCAAGCGCTTCTTTTGACGGCCAAGGGAGGTTTACTTGATGGCTCTTCGACACTTTGGGGTGGCTGCCGCATTTGCACTCACGGTTGGCATGACGGCGTCGCCGGCGCTGGCCGTGACGGAAATCCAGTGGTGGCACGCGATGACCGGCGCCAACAACGACGTCATCGTCAAGCTCGCCAACGACTTCAACACGTCGCAGAGCGACTTCAAGGTCGTTCCGACCTACAAGGGCAATTACGCCGACACCATGAACGCGGGCATCGCGGCGTTTCGTGCCGGCAACGCGCCGCACATCATGCAGGTGTTCGAGGTCGGCACCGCCACCATGATGGCTGCGACCGGCGCGGTGAAGCCCGTCTACAAGCTGATGGCCGAGGCCGGCGAGAAGTTCGATCCCAAGATCTACCTGCCCGCCATCACCGGCTACTACTCGACCTCGAAGGGCGAGATGCTGTCGTTCCCCTTCAACTCGTCGTCCACCGTGATGTGGGTCAATCTCGACGAGCTGAAGAAGGCCAATGTCGCGATCCCGAAGACCTGGCCCGAGACGTTCGAGGCCGCCAAGAAGCTGAAGGCTGCCGGTCATGACACCTGCGGCTTCTCCGGCTCCTGGGTCACCTGGGTCAATCTCGAGCAGCTCTCCGCCTGGCACAACGTCCCGCTCGCCAGCAAGGCCAACGGCCTCGACGGCTTCGACACCAAGCTCGAGTTCAACGGGCCGCTCCAGGTCAAGCATCTCGAAAACCTGGTCGAGCTCCAGAAGACCAAGGTCTACGACTATGCCGGCCGTACCAACACCGGCGAAGGCCGCTTCACCTCGGGCGAATGCCCGATCTACCTGACCTCGTCGGCCTTCTTCGGCAACGTCAAGGCCCAGGCCAAGTTCAACTTCACCGCGGTGCCGATGCCGTATTATCCGGAGGCAAAGGGCGCGCCGCAGAACTCGATCATCGGCGGCGCTTCGCTCTGGGTCATGGGCGGCAAGCCGGCCGACGAATACAAGGGCGTCGCAAAATTCCTGACCTTCCTCTCCGACACCGATCGCCAGGTCTACATCCACAAGGCCTCGGGCTATCTGCCGATCACCAAGGCGGCCTATGAGAAAGCCAAGGCCGAGGGCTTCTACAAGGACCAGCCCTATCTCGAGACCCCGCTGCTGGAGCTGACCAACAAGGAGCCGACCGAGAACTCGCGCGGTCTGCGCCTCGGCAACATGGTTCAGCTGCGTGACGTCTGGTCGGAAGAGATCGAGCAGGCGCTGGCCGGCAAGAAGACCGCCAAGCAGGCGCTGGATGCCGCCGTCGAGCGCGGCAACACGATGCTGCGGCAGTTCGAAAAGACCGCCGTCAAGTGAGGCGATGAGCGGCAGGCCGGTCCCCCGGCCTGCCGCTTTCGGCGGACACCATGCAGAAGCAAGCCATTTTCCAATCCAGGCTATTGCCTTACGCGCTGGTTGCCCCGCAGCTCGCGATCGTCCTGCTATTCTTCTACTGGCCGGCCCTGCAGGCGGTGATCCAGTCCTTCCTGCTCCAGGACGCCTTCGGTCTGTCGACGAGCTTCGTCTGGTTCGAGAACTATCTCGACCTGTTCAGAGAGCCCGCCTATTTCGAGGCGATCCTCCGCACCTTCTTCTTCTCTTTCGCCATCGCGGTCTCGTCGTTGTCCTTTGCGCTGCTGCTCGCCGTCATGGCGGACAAGCCCCTGCGCGGCTCGATGCTGTACCGCACCCTCTTGATCTGGCCCTATGCGGTGGCGCCGCCGGTCGTCGGCGTGCTCTGGATCTTCATGCTGCATCCCTCGCTGGGCATCATCGCGCGCTATTTGCGCGCGATCGGGGTCGACTGGAATCCGCTGCTCGACGGTGACCAGGCGGCAACCCTGATCATCCTCGCCGCCGCCTGGAAGCAGATCTCCTATAATTTCCTGTTCTTCCTCGCCGGCCTGCAGAGCATCCCGCGAAGCGTGCTCGAAGCCGCCGCGATCGACGGTGCCCGTCCGATGCGCCGGTTCTGGACCGTGACCTTCCCGCTGCTGTCGCCGACCATCTTCTTCCTGCTGGTCGTCAACATCGTCTACGCCTTCTTCGACACGTTCGGCATCATCGACACCATGACCCGCGGCGGTCCCGGCAAGTCGACCGAGACGCTGGTCTACAAGGTCTATTCCGACGGCCTGCTCGGCGGCAATCTCGGCAGCTCCGCCGCGCAATCGGTGATCCTGATGGTGATGGTCATCGTGCTGACGGGAATCCAGTTCCGCTTCGTCGAACGCAAGGTGACCTACTGATGGTCGAGGAAGAGGGCTTTCGGCGCTACGTCGCGCACATCATTCTCTGGATCGGAATCGCGATCGTCGCCTTCCCGGTCTACATCGCGTTCGTCGCCTCGACCCAGGACAATGCGCTGATCGCGAACGGGCAGATGTCGCTGCTGCCGGGCGGTCATTTCTTCGAGACCTATTATCAAACCATCTTCGTCGGCACGAGCGGCTCGACCCGCGAGCCTGTCGGCAACATGATGCTGAACTCGCTGGTGATGGCGCTGCTGATCGCGGTCGGCAAGATTGCGATCTCGATCATCTCGGCCTATGCGATCGTGTATTTCCGCTTTCCGTTCCGGATGCCGATCTTCTGGATCATCTTCATCACCCTGATGCTGCCGGTCGAGGTCCGCATCTATCCGACCTACAAGATCGTCGCCGATCTGCACATGCTCGACAGCTATGCGGGCCTCGCGCTGCCGCTGATCGCCTCGGCCACCGCAACGCTGCTGTTCCGACAGTTCTTCATGACGGTGCCGGACGAATTGCTCGAGGCCTCGCGCATCGACGGCGCGGGTCCCTTGCGCTTCTTCTGGGATACGCTGCTGCCGCTGTCGCGCACCAACATGGCGGCGCTGTTCGTGATCCTGTTCATCCTCGGCTGGAATCAATATCTCTGGCCGCTGCTCATCACCACCCGCGACGACATGCAGACCATCCAGGTCGGCATCCGCAAGATGATCACCACCACCGACGCGCTGACCGAATGGCCGATCGTGATGGCGACCGCCATGCTGGCCATGCTGCCGCCGGTGTTCGTCGTCGTCGTCATGCAGAAACTGTTCGTGCGCGGCCTCGTCGAGACGGAAAAGTAAGAAGTGAGTTTTCATGGCTAACGTCACCCTGCGCAACGTCCGCAAGACCTATCTCGGCGGCTTCGAGGCCATCAAGGGCGTCAACGTCGATGTCGGCGACGGACAGTTCTGCGTGCTGGTCGGCCCCTCCGGCTGCGGCAAGTCGACATTGCTGCGCATGGTCGCGGGCCTCGAGACCGTCACCGGCGGCGAGATCGATATCGGCGGACGTGTGGTCAACCAGGTCGAGCCCGCCGATCGCGACATCGCGATGGTGTTCCAGAACTACGCGCTCTATCCGCATATGAGCGTCTACAACAACATGGCCTACGGCCTGCGCAACCGTGGCATGAAGGAAGCCGAGATCAAGTCCCGCGTCGACGAAGCCGCACGCGTGCTCGAGCTCACGCCGATGCTGGAGCGCAAGCCGCGTCAGCTCTCCGGCGGCCAGCGTCAGCGCGTCGCCATGGGCCGCGCCATCGTGCGCCAGCCGAAGGTGTTTCTGTTCGACGAGCCGCTGTCGAACCTCGATGCGAAACTCCGCATCGCGATGCGCGTCGAGATCCGCAAATTGCAGCGCCGGCTCAACACGACGTCGATCTACGTCACCCACGACCAGCTCGAAGCCATGACGCTCGCCGACGTCCTTGTTGTGATGAACGGCGGCCAGGTCGAGCAGGTCGGCAATCCGCTTGCGATCTACGAGAAGCCGGCAACCACCTTCGTCGCCTCCTTCATCGGCGCGCCGCCGATGAATTTGATGTCGACGCGCCCGGAGGAGATCAGGTCGCAGCTTGCGGGCAGCGCGGCGGCCGACGCCGGCATTCTCGGCATCCGCCCGGAAGACTTCGTCATCACCGACCAGACCCCGGGCGGCGGCGTCGCTTTGCCGCTGACGGTGGAGGCGATCGAGCGCGTCGGCGCCGAAACCTTCGTCTACGGCTCGCGCGAGCAGGAAGAGCAGCGTGTCGCCGCCACGCCGGGCGAGCTGCCGCCCGGCGAGATCATCGTCCGCATTCCCGGAACCGAGGCTCCCGCCATCGGCGCGAAAATCCGCGTCGCGGCGCTGCGGGCGAAGCTGCATTTGTTCAGCGGCGACGGGCGGACGCGGCTGGAGGCCTGATCGGTTCCGAAAGGCCGGACAACACAAAACGCGAAAACAACCCCATGCACAGTACAAGGGGGTCTGTTTTTGTTGAGATAAATGGCCCGCCTGATGTCGTCATGCGCGGGCTTGTCCCGGGCATGACGACAGGAAATGGCCAATCCACAGCTTCCCGGCTACCTGCTTGAACCAACACGGGAACATGCCCATATTGCTGATCAAGGGGTGCCTCTCAGGGCCCTGATGCACCAAAGTCGCTTCTGCGAGGACTTTGTAAACTATGTCTCGTGTTCCCACGTTATCCAGTCCGTTCCTTCTGGGCTTCGACGAGATTGAGCGCGTGCTCGATCGCGTCGTCAAAGGTGCCGACGGCTATCCTCCCTACAATATCGAGAGGTGTGGCGGCGCGGACGGCCAGCCCGAGCGCTTACGTATCACGCTGGCGGTCGCCGGATTCACGCGCGACCAACTCGATGTAACCATTGAGGAAAACCAGCTCGTGATCCGCGGGCGGCAGCAGGACGACAAGACCCGGCAATACATCCATCGCGGCATCGCCGCGCGCCACTTCCAGCGCACCTTCGTGCTGGCGGAGGGGATGCTGGTGCTGGGTGCGGATCTGAAGAACGGGTTGTTGTCGATCGATCTGGCCCGGCCTGAACCGGAGAGGATCGTTAAGACAATCGCTATCAATGAGCACGAATAATGGAACGAGTAGCGGACTCGACCGCTTAGTGTTCCAGAGGAGTCGAGACCATGAGTGAAGGTCACGTTGCGTTCGAATACGAAGCCAAGAATGTCTCGCCCGAGACGCTGGCAACCCTTGGCGAAGGCCATATCGCCTATGTGAAGCAGATCCGCTCCGAGGACGTGCCGGGCCTGTTTCCCGAGGCGCCGAAAATCGCGCCGGGCTTAAAACTCTTCGCGCTCCACGCCGCCGACGGCACGCCGATCATGCTGACCGACAGCCGGGAAGCTGCGATCGCCAATGCCTGGAGCAACGAGCTGCAAGCCGTCAGCGTGCACTGAGCGCACGTCGCACGAATAGAGTTTCCAGCGGGCATGCCTTCTTGCGAAGGCGTGCCCGTTTCCATTTTGACGCGATGACGGTGCTCGAGGCCGCAGCGTGCTCAACTCTCGAGTCCCGAACGCGCGCTTCAACGCACCGCCGGGATCAGCGCCGGCAGGACGTCCGGCTTCCAGGTTTGACGCGCGCTGTCGAAGGCCGCGAAATCATGGTCGAACTGCCAATAGGCCCATGCCCAGCCAAGCCGATCCGCACTTCGCGCCACGAACGACAGATATCGCGTCCGGGCCTCGGCCGGAGCGCGCTCGTACACGCCGAACTCGCCGAGATAGATCGGGCGCTTTTCCTTTTCGGACCAGCTACGGATCTTTTCGAAGTCGGCGAGAGCCTTCTGTTCGTCCTCCGGACTGCCCCAATCGAGCGGCCCGAGCCGCGAAAACGTTGGGGACCACGGCGCACCCTGATGCGTGAAGCGTATCGGCGCGTAATAGTGAAACGTGACGATGAGGTTTCTGTCACCTGATGGCAGGGCCAGCTCCTCGACCGGCATGTCATCGACGTTGAGAACGGCAGCAATGACCGTCCGGCCGGGGTTGCTGGTGCGGATGATGCCGAGACATTCGTTCAGAAGGGCGTTCCAACTGGCCGACGTCATCTGCCCGCCGGGCTCATTGAGGACCTCGAAGACAAGCTTCGGATATCTTCCGGCATAGCGCTCGGCGATTTGCGTCCAGAATGCCTTCAGCTTCTCGGCGCATGCGGACACGTCGCGCTGGCAGGTATCCGTATCGTGCTCGTCGAGAATGGGGATAAGCTTCCGGGCGAGCACCTCCTCGATCACGGCATCAAGCCGCCTCAAGACGATTTCATCCAGCAGATACCCTTCGCCCATGAACTTGAAGCCGAAGAAATTGATCCGAACGTGCGAGAACCCGGCCTTTCGGATGGCCGTGAGGTTGTCCAGACGAAATGGCGCGTTCCGGCCTCCCTCCCAGATGCCGTCGTAGCCGAGGATGTTGATGCCGCGCCCCAACTCTCCTGGGGCGCGCGCGGTGCCCTGTTTGGCTGCGTCGGCCCGAGAGCAGATCGCGAGCATGGCTATCGCCAAGGCGAGACCGAAGGTCACCGACCAGCGGGCGCAGATGGCATTCATGCTGCTTTCTCCATCATGGCAGCAGGGATTGCTGCGGCACCGGCCTGCACACCGCGAAGAAGAACGCGACGAGAAGCACCGACGTGAACATCGTCGAGCGCAGGAACATCGTCTCCGTGAAGTTCGATTGAAAGCTCAGGACGACAAATCCGATGATGAGAGCGCAATGGGAGCGATCGATCGACCGGGTGGCGATCAAGTACAGGACCTTTTCCGAAAACAGATAGACGCTCGCGACGAACAGAAAATATCCCAGAAACCCCGTTTCGATCAGCACCGCGATGTAACCGCTATGATAATTGTCGAGCACCCAGCCATGGTTCTGGTTGAAATAGTCGTAAATCGAAGGGCGCGTCCAGAATCCGTTGATGCCAAAGCCCAGCAGGGGCGCGTCGTTGAAATGGCTGATGGCGTACTGCCAAATGAAAGTCCGCTCGGTCAAGTCGATGGTCGATTCACCGCCGAGACGAAAGGAATCGTACCCCGTCAGATAGAAATACAGAAACAGCAGGGCGGCCAGGATGCACATGATGAATGGCAGCACCGCATAGACTCTCATGCAGCGGATCGACCACATCGAGGTCACGAGCAGCCCACACGCGGCAACGGCAACGGCGCCGGCACCACGGGATTCCGAGGCGATGACGCAGGTCGATGCCAGGAGAAACGTCGCGAGAAAAGCGATCCATCCCTGCCCCGTCATCTTCTGATAGCAGGCAAAGAACATCAGATATGCGCTGATGAAACCGAGCGTCTGCTTCGATTCGTAGATTCCTTGCCACTGGCCGTTGTGCATCCAGCTCTGGTCGACGCCGATCTCGGGCACGAAGATGGCACACAAGGCCGAGGCGGCGACCAGAATGAAGAACCCGAGTGCCGTCGATCCGACGATCTCGTCCACGTCGATACGGATAATGAGGCAGTACGCGCCGAAAGTCGTTATCACGAGAGCCGCACTCTTCATGATCGCTGCAGCGGCGAGGCTGGTCCAGAGAACCGACATGGCGGCAAGGGCGTAGAATGCCACCAGCGCGATGAGGTCAGGATTGGGCTGCACGCGCAGGCAAGGACGCACGAAGGCACTGGCGTAGATCAGGATGACCCACATCAGGAGCGCGACAGCCTGTTGCAGATAGCTCCACTCTGCAGGCAGCAGCGCAGGGTGGAAGACGCCCATCGAGGCGACCACGTTGACGGTGATCGAGCCGCGGATCACGGTTCTGGCAAGCTTCTCGACGCCAGGGCTGGGCGCCTTCCAGATTGCGCTTTCGTGTCCCTCGGAATCTGACGCGGTGCGCAGGCTGGTCATGAGCTGACCACCCCGGCCTGCCCGGCGCAGGCTTCACCACCCATATCGCACGACGCCCTTTCCGGCATAGCTGCGCGTGACGCTCGAGAACTCGCCCTCGAATGTCGCTGCCGCGGACCAGCCGTTCAGCCAAGTCTTCTCCGCCGACGCGGTGACGAGCGCGGCATCGGCGGCTTGCGCTGCGCCGTTGACCACGAAGCTCGAACCGGGCAGCGCCTGGAAGGTCGCGCCGATCGAACGGTCGGGATTGGAATTGTGTGCCCAGGCGAGGCGAACGCGCAGCGTGGCGATGCCGTCGGCCATGGCGAAGGACTTGTCGCTGCGCAGGCCGAATTCGCTGCGGCCGGCGGTGGCGGCGTCCGAAGCGTAGCTGAGAGCGAACGTGTCATTGCCGGTGACCGCCCGCTCGGTGTAGGCCGGCAGGTCGAACCTCGTGAACTGGGCCGCCGCATAGGGCGAGATGCCGACACCGCCGATCCACGGCGCCACGAAGCGATAGCCGCCTTCGATCCGAGCGGAATAGGCGTTGGCCTTGAAACGGGCCTGGAGATGATCCGCACCGGCGATGGTGACGGTGCGATCGGTGGTGACGTCCTGCCAGCCATAGGCCAGAGCGCCCGTGACATAGGCGGCGCCGGCATTGTGCCGCACGAAGGCGCCGGCCTGGAACAGGTCGGAGCGGCCGGTGCCGCCATTCGTCACCGAGAAGCTGGTGCCGCCGCCGGCGAGCGCAAAGCCGGCCACGGTATTTGGCGAGAGCCAATAATCCGCACCGGCGACCGCGCCGGCGATCCGGCTGGTGGCGGTGCCGGAGCCGAGCGCCGCGTTCCCGTCGGTGGTCTGCGAGCCACCGAAGCCCGCAGCCCACACGCTCCAGCGGGACTCGAAGGTCTGCGCAGGCGGCGCTTTGCGAGAGATCGCGGCGTAGGCGTCACGCGGGTCGCGGTTAAGCTTGCGGCCGCCGGCATAAGCCAGCACGTCACCATCGTCGGCTGCGTATCCCGTCGCGCCGGCCGCCGGCAGAGGATTGCTGCGCCCGGCCAGGAAGGGATCGGTCAGCGTGCCCATGAACTGGTTCATGGCGTTGAAGGTCGTCTGCTGCGCGCCGGTCGCGGTCTCGCCCGAGGCTTGCGTCAGGGCGCCCATCAAGGGCGTGCCGGCCAACGCAAACAGCGGGTTGAAGCCCGCCGGCAGCGCCGCGCCTGATATCAGCGGAGCGTCGATCCCCGCCGCCACGTTCCGCACATTGACGCTGGCATTGGCGGGCAGCGTATACGACAGCAGCCCGGGATCGAGCGTCAGCAGCACGTCGTTGCCGGCGTAGCTCAGCCGCGCATTGCGCGCGAAGCTGTTTGCGGTCAGGAAATCCACACCCGTGAAACTGCCGTTCAAATTGCCCGCGCTCGCGATCGTGTAGGTCGTCGTCGTCGCAAGGCGCGCGGTCGGATCCACGACCACCTTGCCGCCGAGGCTCGCCGTGCCCGTGACGTCGAGCCGGTCGGCGGCGTGACCGGCGACGTCCACGACGAACCGGCCGCTCGCGCCCTGGACGAAATCGCCGGTCAGCATCGTGGTGCCGACCGTGCCGACGCCAAGCGGCGCCAACATGCCGGCGTTGCTCAGCAGATTGCCGGCGCCAAGGTCCACCGTCGCACCGCTGTCAAACACGCTGCCGGCGAGATTGTTGAAGGCATTGCTGCCGCCGCCGAGCGCGACATTGCCGATGACGATGCCGGAATTGTTCACGGTGTCGTTGCCGGTGGTTGCCAGCACGGCATTGAGCCCGCCGGCGACCTTCGCCGTCGCGCCGATGGTGACGGTGTTGGTTGCGCCGCCGTCCAGCCGGATGCCCGTCAGCGCGCCGGACAAGACGCCTCCGCTGACCGTGACCTCGAGATTACCGCCCCCGCTCGCGTTGATGGCGTTGCCTGAGGCCGACGAGACAGTGCCGATGCTGGTCACCGTGACATCGCCGGGCGCAGAGGCGTGAATGCCATCGGCAAATGCGCTGACAGTCCCGCGGCTGATGAGGGAGGCGAAGCCGCCGTGCGATTGAACGCGAATTCCTTCGCCTGCGGTCGAGACAATGTCGCCGGTGCTGTCCACCGTCGCGAGATATCCGGGCACGTTCGACATGAGCGCGAAGATGCCATAGTCGGTCGCGCTGATGTTTCCCCGGCTGGTGACCCCGACTGCAGCTTGCCCGACGATGTACATGCCGGAGCCGTGGCTCGCGGCGATGTTGCCGACGCTGTTTACCCCGACACCCATTCCGGTCGCGGCGATGCCCGTATCGCGGCCAGTGAGGTCGCCGCGGCTGGTGATGCTGATGCTGTCCCCCGCCGCTATGAACAGTGCGTTGCGTCCAGCCGAGATGTTGCCGTTATTCACGACCGTCGCGGAGGCGCTCGAGTTGTCGATGTAGATTCCGTCGAGTGTCACGGCCATGTCGCCGCGTTGCGAGACAGCGATGTCGCCGAAGACGGAATATGCAGCGATCCCAACGGCACCTGTGATGTTTCCCGTGCTGCTGACGGTAACCCCGAAGTCGGCGGCGGCCAGAATTCCGCTGGCAGCGGCGTTGATGTTTCCGAGTGTCGTGACACTTACCGTGGCAGCGCGTGTTTCGGCGAACACCCCGTAGGTCGTCCTGGACGTGATGTCACCCGTGTGCGCGACAACGATGTTGCCGTTGCTTCCTCCAGGCCCTTGGTATCGCGCGTGAATGCCGTCGCTATACGCGTCGATCGTGCCGCTGCTGGTGATCCTTATGTCGGTGGTACCGAAGAAACCGCCGGTCGTGGTGACGTAGATGCCGGCGCCGCCGGCCGAGCTGATGTTGCCTGCGTGATTGATCGTCACGTCGCCGTCGGTCGAGGCGGAGACTGCGTCGGTGATGCCTGTCACCCTGATCGTCCGCAGCGAGAGATCACTGTTGATCGTAATGCTGCCACTGCCGCGACTGTAGGAAATGGCGGCGACGCCCGAGGCCGGCGCGATGTCGGTCGTCAGCGCATTGAGGTTGAGCGTGCCGACCGCGGCCTGGTCGAAATCGGCGGCGCCGATGCCGGCCGATTGATCGCCGCTGCAGGTGGCGGTGCCACCGACCGTCGTGCAGCCGCTTGGCCCGGCCAGCGCCGGCCCGGGCTGCGTCAGCCACAATGCACCGCTTGCCACCGTACCGAGCAGCGCCAGGCGCAAGCCGCTGCTCGCATCGGGCCGTTCTCCCGCCGCCGCGCCACGACGCAACGGCGCGCTTCCATTCCGTATCACGTCTGCTCAGTCCCATTGGTCTCGAGCGACTCTTAGCGGACCTTGACGCCGCCCGATGTGCCGTGCGTCTCAAACGGGAAGATTTTGATACCGTCTACCTTGGCTATCCAACGGTGCGCATGCCACGACGCTGCCAACGCCGTGCGATCTGGAAGGCCAACACAGAGCAGGGGAAAGCGACGTCAGGCCGCCGTTGCCGGCGGCAGCGCCAGCACGGAATAGATCGCCTGGGCATCGCGCGAAGCGCGCAGCTTCTTGGCGATGTCCTGGTCGCGCAGCAGGCGGGCGATGCGGGCGAGCGCCTTGAGATGATCGGCGCCGGCGCCTTCGGGGGCGAGCAGCAGGAAGACGAGATCGACCGGCTGGCCGTCCATCGCCTCGAAATCGATCGGGCGGTCGAGGCGTGCGAACAGGCCAAAAATCTTTTCGAGCTTGGGCAGCTTGCCGTGCGGAATGGCAACGCCATAGCCGACCGCCGTGGTGCCGAGCTTCTCCCGCTGCAGCAGCACCTCGAACACGGAGCGTTCGTTCTGCCCGGTCAGCTCGGCGGCCCTGGCCGCGAGCTCCTGCAGGGCCTGCTTCTTGCTGTTGACCTTCAATGCCGGGAGAATCGCCTCGGGTGCGACCAGATCGGTAATCGGCATGGAGGGTTTCCGAGGTGAATTAAACCGTCAGGTTCCGAATTGGCCGGCTTGGAGAGAAACCACGCCGGGCCGGCGTCAAGAAGGTCAAGCAGGAGGAGGACTTAGCCCAAATCCCGTTAAGTCCTGATGTGGGGCGCTTCTACTCCAACGCAATCCCGGTGCCAACTCCCGCGTGCGGCTTTGCCCCGGTCATTGTTAAGGCCTGCGGATGGTACGGGGCCGGTTTTTTGCCTATCCCCCGGCCCTGCTGTTCCCCTTGCCATCCGCGCCGGCATCCGTTTTGGCTCCGGGCGGGTCGATCCAGCCCACATTGCCGTCGGCCCGGCGGTAAATGATGTTCACCCGGCCGCTGGAGCCATGCTGAAAGACCAGGCAGGGAGCCCCGCTCAGGTCGAGTTCCATGACGGCCTCACTGACCGACAGCGGCTTCAGCGAGGTGGTGGCCTCGGCGATGATGACGGGGCTGTAGCCGGTGACCTCGTCCTCGCCCTCCGGGGCCTCGAGCACGTAGCTGGTGGCATCGAGCGCAGCCATCGCTTCGGAGGCGACATGGGCCTTGCGGGCGGAGCGGTCCTTGAGCCGGTTCTTGTAGCGGCGCAGCCGCTTCTCGATCATCAGCAGCGCCTGATCGGCGCTGGCATAGGCATCCGGCGCGTTCGAATCGGCCTCCAGCGTGATTCCGGAATCCAGGTGCAGGGCGCAATCGGTGCGGAAGCCGAAGCCGTCCTTGCTGAGCGTGATGTGGCCGGAATAATTGCCGTCGAAATATTTGCGCAGCACCTCGTCGGTGCGGTCGGAAACGCGGCCGCGCAGGGCCTCGCCGACGCTGATGCTCTTTCCCGAGATTCTGAGAGTCATGTGATGCCTCGCTTGGTTCACGTGCTCGCGGTGCGATGCCACGTCATCGCACCTCTGGAATATTGCCTGCGCATGATCTCGCCGCAAACGCCTTTGGCGCTTGTCGGGAAGCAAAACCGCTGGACACTTTTCCGGATCATGCGCGTGCTTGGATCCGTCTCGACGGGAGGTCGAGAGTAGCGCGATTTCGCGCCAGCGCAATCAGGCCGGTTCGGTGTTGCGGGAACGATCGGACAAGGCGGTAGAGAGGACGTTACCAAGAGCGCTCTGCTTGTCGCGGCGACGTTGCACCGAGGAAGGAATGCGCATGGCTTCGCGGTACTTCGCGACCGTGCGGCGGGCAATATCAATGCCCGAGGCGCGCAAGCGTTCCACGATGGTGTCGTCCGACAGGATCGCCGCGGGCTCCTCCGAATCGATCAGCTGCTTGATGTGGTGGCGCACGGCTTCGGCGGAGTGCGCCTCGCCGCCGTCGGCCGACGCGATCGAGGCGGTGAAGAAATATTTCAGCTCAAATGTGCCGCGATTTGTCGCCATGTACTTGTTGGCGGTGACGCGCGACACCGTGGATTCATGCATCTGGATGGCGTCGGCGACGGCCTTTAGATTCAGCGGCCGCAAATGCGCGACGCCATGGGTGAAGAAGCCGTCCTGCTGGCGCACGATCTCGGTTGCAACTTTCAGGATGGTGCGGGCGCGCTGGTCGAGCGCGCGCACCAGCCAGGTCGCGTTCTGGAGCGCGTCGGTGAAATAGGACTTGTCGCCGTCCTTGCCGATCTTCTTCGACAGCTCGGAATAGTAGGTCTGGTTGACCAGCACGCGCGGCAAGGTGTCGCTGTTGAGCTCGACATGCCAGCCGCCGTCGGGACCCGGGCGGACATAGACGTCGGGCACCATGGTCTGCAGACGCGCCGAGCCGAACTTCATGCCGGGCTTGGGATTGAGGCGGCGGATCTCGCCGATCATGTCGGCGATGTCCTCGTCGTCGACGCCGCAGATCTTGCGCAGGGCCACGATGTCGCGCTTGGCCAGGAGATCGAGATGCTCGACCAGGGCCTGCATCGCGGGGTCGTAGCGGTCGAGTTCGCGGAGCTGGATCGCCAGGCATTCGCTCAAATTGCGCGCACAGACCCCGGGCGGATCGAATTTTTGCAGCACGGCAAGGACGCCCTCGACGTCGGCTTGCGTCGCGCCAAGGCGCTCGGCGGCCTGGCCGAGATCGCCCGGCAGATAGCCGGCCTCGTCGACGAGGTCGATCAAATACTGGCCGATCATGCGCTGGGCAGGTGCGGTGAAGGCCACCGAGAGCTGCTCGGCCAGATGGTCGCCGAGTGTGGTTTCCGCGGCGACGAAGGCTTCGAGATTGTAGTCCTCGTCGCCGGAGGCACCGCCGCCCCATTCCGTATAGGTGGTCGGCGCTGCATCCTGGGCGTTGCGCGCTGCGGCCTCGGCCGGCTCCTCGGAGAAGACGTTGTCCAGGCCCGTATCCAGGGTCTGCTCGATCTCGGCGCGGGTGCCGAGATCCTTGCTCATCCATTCTTCCTGGCCGGGCTCGAAGGCCTCGCCGCTGCCGCCAAAGCCATCGTCGCCCTGACCATCACCCTGGCCGCCGGACTCCTCGCCATCGCTGTACTGGCCGGCCTCGGCCGGGGCCTCGCCCGCGGGGGCCTCGTCATTGGCCCGTTCCAGCAGGGGGTTACGCTCGAGCTCCTCTTCCACGAAGGTCGTGAGATCGAGATTGGACAATTGCAGCAGCTTGATCGCCTGCATCAACTGCGGCGTCATGACCAGCGACTGCGATTGCCGGAACTCTAATCTCTGCGTGAGCGCCATGAAGCAAGAACCGTTCCCAAAAATTGGTCCGATTTTTGCTTATCCTAGTCCGGGCCCGATGTACACGTCTTGACGAAACCCAAAAACGGGCTAGAGGCGGAATTCCTCGCCAAGGTAAAGGCGGCGCACGTCCGGATCGGCGACGATCTCATCCGGGCTCCCCTCGGTCAAGATTTCACCGGCATAGACGATGTAGGCGCGATCGGTGAGGCCGAGCGTCTCACGGACATTGTGGTCGGTGATGAGCACGCCGATGCCGCGATTGGTGAGATGGCGGACGAGGTCCTGGATGTCGCCGACCGCGATCGGGTCGATGCCGGCGAAGGGCTCGTCGAGCAGCATGTAGTTCGGCCGCGTCGCCAGCGCACGCGCGATCTCGACGCGGCGCCGCTCGCCACCGGACAGCGCGATCGACGGCGATTTGCGCAGCCGCGTGATGTTGAACTCGTCGAGCAGCGAATCGAGCTGCTGCTCGCGCTTCTTGCGCGAGGGCTCGACCACCTCGAGCACGGCGCGGATGTTCTGCTCGACGGTGAGGCCGCGGAAGATCGAGGCTTCCTGCGGCAGATAGCCGATGCCGAGCCGCGCGCGCTGATACATCGGCAGCTTGGTGACGTCGTGGCCGTCGAGCTCGATGGCACCGCGATCGGCCTTGATCAGGCCGGTGATCATGTAGAACACGGTGGTCTTGCCGGCGCCGTTCGGACCGAGCAGGCCGACCGCCTCGCCGCGGCGCACATAGATGCTGACGCCGCGCACCACCTGGCGGCTGCCGAAGGCCTTTTCCACGCTATGCACAGCCAGGAAGCCCGGCCGCTTCAACAGCTGCGGCCCGCCGGCGCCGTTCGGCTTGGCGGCGGCCCTGACGGGGTGAACCGCCGGCTGGCGCGGCGCCTCGGCTTGATAGTCGCCTTGATAGTCGCCCGGGAACTGATCGGGCGCATGGATCGCCTGGTCGCGGGCCATCGGCGCGTCCCGGATCGGGCTGGTCACGAGCCCGCCGACGCCGTCACCGAGCGCGGTGATGTCCTGACGCGCAAATCCTGGCCGGCCGCGCTTGGCGGGGCGCCGACGGAACATGCTGAAGAGATCGACCATCCCCGCCTTTTAGCCTTTCGCGACGATCCTGCGCGAATTCGCGCGATCTGCCGCACCGGCCGTTCGACTAGCCGGTGCAGCATGAGTGAAGGGATGTCTCATGCCCAGTGAAACACGCCCGAAAAGCGGCGGACCCCGCTTCGAAAGCCCTGCGCGCTAGATACAGTCTCGCCGGCCAAGCTTCAACCTCGGTTCGGCCACGTCCGAACCAAGCTGTTGAATTCATTTCGGTTTAGTTGCACCGGGCAATTGCAAAGGCGGCGCCCCGCCGGGCTTGCCCGAACCGCAATCATTGCCGCCGCCCTGGGGCAGCAGGGCCTGAACCCGGCCGTTGTCGGATTCCACCCGCGACACGCCCGTCGTCATGTCGACCATCAAACGGTCGCCGCGCAGCACGTTCTTGCACTGCGTCAGGACGACTTGGCCGCCGCCGCCCAGCATGGTGATGAGATTGGTCCTGGTGTCGAACACGGCGGTCTCGCCGGTCACCACCTGGTCCTTCTGGGTGACCACGACATTGCCGCGCGCTTCCAGCCGCTTGATCGAGGAACTGCCGCCGGGGCCCGGCTGCGCGGACTGCATCGGCGCGCCCTTGGTCGCCTTGGCCGCAGGCTGCGGCGTGGCGGGCTTGTCGCCGCCCGACTCGTAGAACACCACCAGCGTCTTCGAGGTCATGGTGGTGTCGCCCTGGACGACCTTCACATTGCCGGCGAAGGTCGCCTCCTTCTTCTTGTCGCGCATCTCGAGCGAGGCGGCCTCGATCTGAATCGGCTGATCACGGTTCTGCGAAAAACCCTGCATCGCGTTCGGCACGCCCTGCATCGTGCTCTGCGCAAAAGCGGTGCCGGTTGCAGCAAGCACGACAATGGCGGCGAGCGCAGCTGCACTGAAGATGGCGCTGCGCTTGTTGTCGTTGCGCGGAAAAGACCTGATCATGAAATCACTTTGAATTGGCAGATTTGTTCTTTGACTTGGCCGGCGGCGCCGACGGCGCGGGCTCGGCCGGCGCAGGCTGAGCGGCGGCGGGGTCATCCAGCTTGTCCAGATGCATCACCACATTGCCTTCGAAGCGGATGACGTCGCCGCCTTCCGTAATGCGTAAGCGGTCCGCGGTCAGCGTGCCGTTGGTCAGCTTGACGTCGACGCGCTCGTCCGAGGAGACCGTGCCCTTGCCCATGTCCACGAAGGCCGAGTTCAGCCGGGCCTCGTAGCCGGTTGAGGTGCGCAGGAAGATGTCCTTGTGCAGATCGAGCTGCTGCTGCTTGTTGTCGAAGCGGCCGGTGCGGGCATCGAGGAACAGGGTGGATTGATCCTCCATCAGCACTTTCGCGCGCAGGTCGGAGAGATCGACATGATCGGGATCGGTGATGTCCTGTGTCGCAGTCTTGGCCCAGAGCTCGTAGGGCCGCTGGTCCGGCGTGTAGCCCGCCAGATGCGGCGATTCCATCGTGATCTTGGTGCCCGACACCACCAGGTTTCCGGAATCGAGCGGCAGCTTCGGCATCAGCATGCGGAACGGATTGAAGACCGAGACGCCGACGATCGCGGCCATCGACAACAGCACTGCAGCCGGCACCGCGAGGCGCAGAATCCGCACCAGACGGCTGTGGCGCGCCGCGCTGGCAAACTTCGCCGCAAGCGCGGCGTCGTAGGTGGGATTGTGGGCCGAATTCACCTGAGCTCCTGAGGTGCCGCTCGCCAGGCCGGGTTGCAGGCCGCTCCATTGTACCCGTGACCGCCGCAATATGCAGCCTTGTACATATCAGGCTTGGACAGGCCGCACGAAAGTGTCCGAAACGGGGCGCAGCCCGAAGTCTAACCGGCGGGCGAGGGCTCAGGAATGCGCGAAAATGTCCTCCTCCGCCCAGCCCTGGAGGTCGAGCAGGGCGCGGGTCGGCAGGAAGTCGAAACAGGCTTTGGCCAGCGCGGTGCGGCCCTCCCGCACCAGCATGGCGTCGAGCCGTTCGCGCAAGGCATGCAGGTGCAGCACGTCCGAGGCGGCATAGGCGAGCTGCGGCTCGGTCAGGCTGTCGGAACCCCAGTCGCTGGATTGCTGCTGCTTGGAGAGATCGACATTGAGCACCTCGCGCACGAGGTCTTTCAAGCCGTGGCGATCGGTGTAGGTGCGGGTCAGGCGCGAGGCAATCTTGGTGCAATAAATCGGGCCGGTCATGACGCCGAAGGTCTGGTACAGCACCGCGACGTCGAACCGCGCGAAGTGGAAGATCTTGGTGATGGCGGGATTGGCCAGCAGCGCCTTGAGGTTCGGCGCGTCGGTGTGTCCCTTGGGGATCTGCACCACGTCGGCGCTGCCGTCGCCGGGCGAGAGCTGCACCACGCAGAGCCGGTCGCGGTGCGGGTTCAGCCCCATGGTCTCGGTGTCGATCGCCACCGCTCCGGTGTAGCGGGACAGGTCGGGCAGGTCGCCGCGATGCAGGCGTACGGTCATGGCGTTTCAAAACCTCGGGTCTAATCGGTGCGTCGGCAAATAGCGAGTTCGGATTGCCCGCGATGTAGCCATTGCCGGCGGGCCGCGCAAGCACGGGCTTCGCTCAGATCGCCGCCAGCATGATGCAGATCATCGCCGCGACCGCAATGCGGCTGGGGCCGTCGCGGAAGGCGTACAGAATCGGGTCATCGGGCATCTCGCGGCGATGCGCCATCATCAGGGCGCGGCCGAACCAGTACAGCAGCAGCGGATTGAGCAGCCACAGCATCCAGGGACGGCTGTACAGCGGCGTCACCGCGGACGAGGAGACGTAGAGCGAGAACACGGTCACCGCGTTCATCGCGCTCGCCGCCGCCATCGCGGCGATGATTTGCAGATCGGTGACGCGATAGTCGCGATTGGAAGGATCGGAAAGGCCGGCGCTCTCGCGCATGCTGAGCTCGCTGAAGCGCTTGATCAGCGCCAGCGACGTGAACACGAAGAGCGAGAAGATCAGCAGCCATTCCGATAGCACCACGCCGACGCCGACCGCGCCGGCGACGATGCGAAGCGTGTAGAGACCGGCGAGCGTGACGATGTCGACCAGCATCTTGCGCTTGAGCGCGAGCGAATAGGCGATGGTGGTGACAAGATAGGCGCCGAGCACGCCGAGAAACAGAGGCGAGATGCAGAGGCCGGCCACGACCGCGAACAGCCACAACGCAGGGATCGCTGATAGCGCGGACGAGATCGGCAGATCTCCGGCCGCCAGCGCGCGATGGCGCTTGGTCGGATGCTGCCGGTCCGCTGCGAGATCCAGGAGATCATTCATCAGATAGGCGCCAGACGCACAGGCCGAGAACGCCAGGAACGCCAGCAGCGCGGAGCCAAAGCTGGCAAAATTCAACTGATGCGCGGTGATGACAGGCACGAACACCAGCGTGTTCTTGGCGTATTGATAGACGCGCAGCGCCTTGGCCCAGGTCCTGAGGCTGGTCTTGAGGCTGGCGTTGCGGCTGCGATTTTCGATGCGCTCGATGGCGCCGGGATCGAACGGCAGGTTTTCTCCCGCAGCCAGATCGGCCGGCGCAACGACACCGTCAAAGCCGAGATGCGCGGCAATGCCGGCGGCATGACGGGCGAAGCGGCCAGCCACCAGATAGATCTTCGCGCCCCGCGCCCGCGCAGCGAGCGCCCGGTTCAACACGTCGGAATCATAGGGCAGATGGGCGTAGTCGATCTCGGCGCGCGCCAGGATATCCGTGAGTGCCGCCATGCCCGGTCGTCCGCCCGCGCCGAAGCGGGCGAGCATGCGGGCGGGGCTGGAGAACAGCGCCTCCATCAGCAACTCGGACCGCAGCAGGCCGCCTTCGAGATCGATGACGAGCGTCCGCGTGGCCGCCGCCGTGACCAACGGCTCGGGCACGCCAGGATCATACTGCCGGGCAGGCTGCTCCATCCGAAAACGCTCTGACTTGCCGCAAACTGACCGGCATCCGGCCGGGGAGCAGGGAAATGGACGGTCAGGACACTAGGGGAGCATTCGCTAAGGGCGGCTTAATCGGGGCTGCCAGGAGCAGCGAGAACAGGGTGGGGCGCGGCCGCCAATCCGGCGACAAACGAAGACTTATCAATGAGATAGTGCTCAGAAACGCTCACGGCGTCTTCTTCTGCGCAGGCACAGCCGGCTTCACGGGCGTCACCTGGGCTTGCGGCTGGGGGGATGCGGCTTCCGGCGTAGAGATCGCGATGGCGATCAGACGCCATTGCCCGGCCACGGTCTGAAACGTGAGATCGAACTGGATCTGCTGCGGCCGGGTCGGGATGTAACCTGCCAAGCGCAGCATTCCGCGCTGATCGAGCGCGGGCGCGTCGCTGAATTGCGGCGCCAGCAATGCCGCACCGTAGAGATCGAAGTTGCGGCGCCGCAGATCGAGAAAATTCAGCGCGAGATCGGCGGCGGTGTTGCGCGCCTGGAAATCGGGCGCAGCAAGGTCGCGCAGCACCGTGTAATTGCCCGTGCGGTTGGCATCGTTGAGCGTGAGCAGCGTCGAGCGGATCAGATAGAGAGCCTGCTCCAGTGTGACGGGCAGCGACGGCAGCGCGGCAGCCGCAGCCTGCGCAGGCGTTTTCTGCTGCGCCATCGCCCCGTCGCTTCCGCAGCACAGCAGCAGCGCCAGTGCCGTCACGGCTCGCGCGATCAATTGCATCGAATTGCCAAAGCCTGACATCACCAGCCGACGCGCATTCCGACGCGGCCGCCCAATCCGCCCCCGTTGGTGCCGTAGGTCAGGCCGCCGCTGGCCTGCACATGCTCGCTGACGCGCAGCGCCGCACTCATGGAGAGCGCATTGGTGTTCTGAAACGTACCCCAGTTCATGCTCATCGCGATCTTCTCGGACGGCATCAGCCAGGGCGAGCCTGACATCGCAAAGGCCATCGCGACGCCGTTGATCGCCTTGCCGGTCCTGCCGTCGAGGTCGTTGAGGCGGGCATTGATGCCTGCGAGCTGGCTGTTGATGCTTGCGATATCCGCGGGGCTCGCAAACCCGAGTGCACTGAGCGAGGTGGAGGCGAGATTGCCGGCCGCGTCCGTGGTGACGAGTTGCACGGGTCCGGACTGCGCGGCCGCGCTCGCGGCCGAGGTGACGCCTGTCATCGTGTAGGTATTGCTCGCGCTGCCGTAGACCTGCTGGTTGGCGCGGGTCGCGGTGGCGCCGTTGCCGATCGCGGTGGAGTTGGCGAAGGTTGCGGAGGCGCCATTGCCGAAGGCCGAGGAATTTGCGCCGGTCGCGTTGGAGCCGTTGCCCACCGCAGTGTTCGCGACACCGTTTCCGCTCGCGTTGGCGCCGTTTCCGACCGCAATGTTGAAGCTGCCGGTGCCGCTGGCATTGGATTGCGCCCCGTTCGCGATATTCCTCGAATTGGCGCCGCTGGCATTCGCCAGATAGCCGCTCGCCGCGTTGGAGCTGTTGGCGCCAAATGCGATGGCGGCGTTGCCGGTGGCGACGTTGTTGCTTCCGGACCCGCTCGCATTGGTATTCATGCCGGTCGCGATATTGGAGCTGTTGTCGCCGGTCGCGTTGGAGTTGACGCCGGACGCGATGTTGCCGCTGCCGTTGCCGAAGGCGTTGGCGTTGCTCCCCGTCGCCGTGTTGGCGCTGGCGTCGCCGTAGGCCTTGGCGACAAACCCGTTCGCAACATTTCTGCTGTTGTTGCCGGAGGCATTGGAACTGCGCCCTGTCGCAACGTTCCTGCTGTTGTCTCCGTTGGCCAGGGCGGTCAGCCCGGACGCAAGATTGCCGCTGTTGTTGCCGCTGGCATTGGCTCCGGCGCCGGCCGCGATATTGGTGCTGTTGTCACCGCCGGCTTTCGCGTTGTTTCCGGACGCCATGTTTTTGCTGCCATCACCGCTGGCGATGGCTCCCACCCCGGTCGCGCTGTTGAAGCTGTTGTTGCCGCTGGCGTCGGCATTGTTTCCCGTCGCTCCATTGGAGCTGCTATCGCCGCTGGCGTTAGCGCCTGCCCCGATCGCGGAGTTGTTGCTGCCCGCACCCACAGCGGAGGCGGAGGGTCCACAGGCAAAATTGCCCCCTGAGCCGGCCGCCGTGGCGCCTTGCTCAGACGCGGCACCATCCACGCACACGAACTGGGCCCGGGCTTCCGGCCCGCCGGCGCAGGCCGCGATCACGGCAATGAGCGCCGTTGCAAGAAAAGCGGTGACCGGCGCCCGCAATGAAATGGTCATGTTCGTTCCCCACCCCGTCTTCCAAACCCGCAACCGGCAAGAAGAGGAAGAATGAAGACCGCCGTCACTTCCAGCCCCAATTCACTTCCAGCCCCAAGCCGCCGCCACGCCAACGCGATCTCTCAAAGCATGCGGCCCGTGGCTTTGGGAAGACGCGCGATGCACGAAAGCCTGCGCGGCCTATCGTCCTCCCATATTCATGGGGGCCGCCCGGTGTCCCGGCTTCTCAATCCGCGCACTCGTTTCGCGAAGAGGCGGACCGTTTGCCGAATGCCCGGCTGTTGCATGGAACCCACAACGGCGCACGAACTGCCCGTTTCGGCGGAGCCTCTGGCGCGCGCGCCGTGGAAATCGTGCGGGCCCACCCCATCTGCCAGTTTCGCTCCCCGCGACCCACGAATCGAGATCCATGACCGAACAGATGCTCGCCGCGCCGATCGACGATCCATCAGGACGCCAGCGCGGCTTCTCGCGCTATCAGGCGCTCCTCATCGCGCTGCTCGCGTTCACGCAGTTCACGATCATCCTCGACTTCATCATCATGTCGCCGCTCGGCGCCATCCTGATGCCCGCGCTCGACATCACGGCCGGGCAATTCGGCGTCGCGGTGTCGGCCTACGCGTTCAGCGCGGGCATTTCGGGCGTGCTGGCCGCCGGCTTTGCCGATCGTTTCGACCGCAAGCGCCTGCTGCTGTTCTTCTATGTCGGCTTCACGCTCGGCACCATGCTCTGCGCCGCCGCGCAGAATTATCACGTGCTGCTGCTCGGCCGGATCGTGACCGGATTGTTCGGGGGCGTGATCGGCTCGGTGGTGCTCGCCATCATCACCGATCTATTCCCGCTGCACCTGCGCGGCCGCGTGATGGGCTTCGTCCAGACGGCGTTCGCCGCGAGCCAGGTGCTGGGTATTCCGGCCGGGCTGTTTCTCGCCAATCACTGGAGCTGGCACGTCTGCTTCATTGCGATCGTGATCGTGTCGATCGCGGCGATCGCCATCATCGCCTTCGCCATGGAGCCGGTCGACGCGCATCTGAAATCGAAGCAGGACAAGAACCCGTTCCACCATCTGATCGCGACGATCGGACAGCCGCGCTATACGCTGGCCTTCGCCGTCACGACGCTGCTGGCGACCGGCGGCTATATGCTGATGCCGTTCTCCAGCGCCTTCACCGTGCACAATCTCGGCATCGACATCACGCACCTGCCGACGATCTATCTCGTCTCCGGCCTGTTCAGCATCGTCACGGGGCCACTGGTCGGCAGGGCAAGCGATGCGTTCGGCAAATATCCGACCTTCGTCTTCGGCAGCGTGGTGTCCGTCATCATGGTGCTGATCTACACCCATCTCGGCCACGTCGCGCTTACGACGGCGATCCTCGTCAACGTGCTGATGTTCGTCGGCATCTTCTCGCGCATGATCCCGTCGCAGGCCCTGATGTCGGCAATCCCGGATCCCGACCAGCGCGGCTCCTTCAGCGCGGTCAGCGCCTCGCTGCAGCAGCTCTCCGGCGGGCTCGGCTCGGTGCTCGCCGGCGCGATCATCGCGCAAGCACCCGACGGCTCGCTGATCCATTTCGACCGGATCGGCTACGTCGTCGTCGCCTCTGCGATCGTCTCGCTGGTCGCGATGTATTTTGTGCAGAAGGCGGTGGCGGAGCGGGCGGGGAAAAGGGTGGTATGAGGGGCAGCAAAGGCGACTGAGCCGGCAGACCGTGCATCGCATGCGTGACGATCAGGACGCCACCCACGGCGCTCTTGCGCGTTGGGACGCGATAGCCAGTGCGTGCCTTAACCGGTCCCGCCGTCATTAGTCGTCAGCGTAGCTCCTGTTCCACATTAAGGTGAACCGACACTGGGCCTTCGATGACCAAAGTTGCATGTATCACGTTTTGGTCGAAAATCTCGTTAGTCAGGTCAAGGCGCATTCAAAGGCATTGATTGGAGAGGGCGTAGCCGAAGCCGCATACCCCCCTCGTTTCCCCCTTCCCACTCGCCGTCCGGCCCTTCCGCCACACCGGCCGGTCGATGCGCGAACGGAGATCTCCAATGAAGCTTAAACTTGCCGCCGCGATGCTCGCCGCTAGCCTCCCGCTCGCATCGATGGCTTTCGCCCAGGGCACCGCGCCAGCCGACCTTGCAGTGATCGATGCCTGCCTGAAGACCGAGAAAACCGGCGGTTTCGGCAGCGCGTGCGTCGGGCTCGTCGCCGACCCCTGCATCAAAGCGGCAGAGGGCGCGAATGACGATGTCGCCAAATGGAAAGCCTGCGCGGCGCGCGAACTCGCCGTTTGGACGCAAAAAACCAGTGAGGCGCTCAAGAAGGTTCAGGCTGGCGGGTTCGCCGACGTGATCAAGGCGGCCAACGACTCGCAGAAAACTTTCGCCGCGTCGCGTGATCGCCTCTGCGCGGCCGTCGACCAGGTCGACCCCGGCATGTACCGGGGCGGCGCGAGCTACTGCCGCCTGCGTGAGACCGCGAACCGCTCGCTGAGCCTGATCAAGCTCGGCGCCGCGGTCAACGAGCACTGAGACCTCTCAGGCTCTTGGGGTCATCAGCTTTGCCGACCTTTTCCCACCTAGCGACGACGGCTTCGGCCGCGAGCGCAGTGGACGTCGTTCGTAGCTCACCTGGCACCCGGGCAACGGCTGTCGGCGCGTAGCGCTTGCCTAAGCGACTGACAAAGCCAGCCGCCTCAAGCTCGCCGGCGATCTGAGTCGACCCGACGATCGATCTAGGCCATTCGGTACGCTATGAGCGCTGTGTCCCGGTTATGTGTACCGGTCAGCGGCTCAAATTCCCTGCAAATGAGCGATTTCAACCACTTGGGTTGGGGGTGGTGCCCAGGAAAGGACTCGAACCTTCACGGCCGTTAAGCCACTGGCACCTGAAGCCAGCGCGTCTACCAATTCCACCACCTGGGCATGCCGTTTGGGGCACGGAGGCGGTTACTACGGTTCGGTGACGCCGTTGTCAATTCATGCGTGACCCGGGTTTGGGGATGCCGATTGCGCATCGCAAACCGGCCCGATACAAGCCTGACAAGACGCACTCTTTTCCGCAGGAACGGCTCCCATGGCATCGAATCTGGACACGCTCGTCACGGTTTTCGGCGGATCGGGGTTTTTGGGCCGGAATGTCGTCCGCGCGCTGTGCAAGCGCGATTACCGGGTCCGGGTCGCGGTGCGGCGGCCGGAACTGGCCGGATACCTCCAGCCCTCCGGCAAGGTCGGGCAGGTCCACACCGTGCAGGCCAATTTGCGCTATCCGGCCTCGGTCGAGGCGGCGCTGCGTGATTCGCACGTCGTCATCAACCTCGTGGGCGTCCTCACCGAGGGCGGCGCGCAGACCTTTGACGCCGTCCAGGCCAGGGGTGCCGAAACGGTCGCCAAGGCAGCGGCCGCGGCCGGCGCCGGCCTGGTGCATGTCTCGGCGATCGGGGCCGATGCCGAATCGCCCTCGCGCTATGCCAAGGCCAAGGCGGCCGGCGAAGCCGCGGTGTCGGCTGCGGTGCCCTCGGCCACGATCTTCCGCCCCTCCGTGATGTTCGGCCCCGAGGACCAGTTCACCAACCGGTTCGCCGCGCTGGCCCGGATGTCGCCGGTGCTGCCGCTGATCGGCGGCGAGACCAGGATGCAGCCGGTCTATGTCGGCGACGTCGCCACCGCGATCGCGGACGCCGTCGACGGCAAGGCCAAGGCGGGCGCGACCTACGAGCTCGGCGGGCCGGAAGTGCTGACCATGCGCGAGATCATCGAGGCCATCCTCGAGATCACCGCGCGCAAGCCGGCGCTGATCCCGCTGCCGTTCGGCCTCGCCCGCTTCCAGGCGAACTTCCTGCAATTCGCGCCGGGCGCCTTCAAGCTGACGCCGGACCAGGTCACGATGCTCGAGCGTGACAATGTCGTGTCGGATGCGGCGAAGGCCGCCAGCCTGACGCTGGAAGGGCTCGGCATAACAGGCGATTCGCTGGAGGCGATCGCCCCGCAATATCTCTGGCGCTTCCGCGCCGCCGGTCAGTTCCAGCGTATGAGCGTGTGAGGTGGGTGTCACCTCTCCCGCTTGCGGGAGAGGGAGCAGACCGCCGCCGCGGCTACAGCCTCAAAACTTCAGCTTCTTGAACACCGCTTCCGGCAGCGTCTTGATGATCAGCATCACGAGGCGCCATTTGCCGCTGACATAGACGACGTCGGTCTTGTTCTCGACTGCCCGGAGAATGGCATCGCCAACCACCGGCGCTTCGACGGTGAGCGGGCCGATCAGCTTCATGCCATCAGTCATCTTGGTGCGGACGAAGCCGGGCTTGACGGTGACGACATGCACGCCGCCACGGCTGGCGCGGGCGCGCAAGCCCGACAGGAAAGCGGAGAAGCCGGCCTTGGCCGAGCCATAGACATAGTTCGAGGCCCGGCCGCGATCGCCGGCCACGGACGACACGCCGACAAGCGTGCCGCTGCCGCGGCCTAAGAATTTTTCGGCGAACAGGCCGAGGATCAGCGAGGGGCCTTCGTAGTTCGAGCGCATGATCGCGGTGGCGTGGACGAGATCGCTCTCGGCATTCTGCTGCATACCGAGCAGGCCGACGATCGAGATGACGACATCGGGCAATGCCGGCAGGCCGCTCACAAAGCCCTCGAATGAGGCGGTGTCGAGCACATCGAATTTGTAGAGACCGACGTCGATCGCGTAACGCGCGCGCAGATCGGCCGCGTCAGGCTCCAGCGCGGCGACGTCGCGGCCGGCGAGTGCGACATCGTATCCCGCCTTGGCAAAGGCGCGCGCGGCGGCGCGGCCGATGTCGGAGGAGCCGCCGAGCACCAAGACAGATTTGCGTGACGTCACGGCCTAGACCTCATCAAACAGACGCTGTGAAAGTTTCGATCGGATATTGCCGGCGGGATCGAGCGATTTGCGGATCGCGTTGAAACGCTGCAAGGCAGGATAGCCCGCCGCGAAGGTCGCGCGCGACTGGCGCGCGTCTTTCGCCAGATACAGCCGGCCGCCGGCGGCGACGACCAGGCGATCGATCTCGTCGAGGAAATTCAGGATGTCGCCCTTCACCGGGAAATCCAGCGCCAGCGTGTAGCCGGGCAGCGGGAACGACAGGATGCCGTCACCCTGGCCGAGCTTCTTGAGCACGGCGAGGAAGGAAGCGTCGCCGCGCCGCGCGACACGATCCAGGATGTCGCCGAGCACGCCGCGCGCGCCGGCTTGCGGGATCACGCATTGATGCTGCAGGAAGCCGCGCTTGCCATAGATGCGATTCCACTCACCGACGCTGTCGAGCGGAAAGAAATACGGATAGAGCGAGACCACATGGCTGCCGCCGGCGCGCCGCGCGCCCATGCGATAGTAAAGCTCGTTGAAGGCGCGGACGCTGGTGCGGTTCAGTGCCATCGACGGCAGGTCGACGGGCACGCTGAGGCGAGACTCCTTGCCGACCGGAAATGCATCGGCGCCTTCCGTCAGCTCGCCCCTGCCCGCGTGCTCGCCGAGATAGATCAGCGAACGGCCGAGATCGCGGCCTCGTGCCACGCAATCGATCCACGCCACCGAATAGGTCGCGGCATCGCCCGCCTCGAGCGCGCGCATCGCGGCATCGAGATCGGACGCGGAGATCACCCGCTCGCGGATCCACCCGGTCTCGACCCGGCGCAGCCGCATCGTCGCTTCGAGGATGATGCCGGTCAGGCCCATGCCGCCGACGGTCGCGAAGAACGCATCGGAGTTCTGTTCGCGCGAGGCTTCAATGACCTCGCCCTGCCCGGTGCGCAGCAGGAGGCTGTCGACATAGCGGCCGAAGCCGCCCTCGCAATGATGGTTCTTGCCGTGAACGTCGGCGGCGATGGCGCCGCCGATCGAGACGAAGCGGGTGCCGGGCACGACGAAAGGCAGAAAGCCACGCGGGCTAAAGGTGTCGATCAGGTCCGACAGGAGAACGCCGGCTTCCAGGCGGATGCGCCCGGTTGCCGGATCGAACGACCTGACCCGGTCGAAGCCGGTCATGCCGATCGTCCTGACGGCGCCGATCGCGGCATCGCCATAGGCGCGGCCATTGCCGCGCGCGACGGTGCCGGCCGAGATGGCTTCGCCGACTGCCGCGAACGAGCGCGGGCGCAGCACATCGCTATCGACGACCGGGAAACGCCCCCAGCCGCTGACGAGGGTCATGGCTCAGCTCCTGTGCCGGACGCGCGCCGCCCGGCGTTGGAAACTGACTACCCATCAAAAGCTTATTTTGGGTTGAAAACGCCTGCCAGCCGAACTGCCGTAGCCCGGATGGAGCCAGACAGTTAACGCCCCAGCGCCAGCGCGATCAGGCCGAGCGTGCCGACGATGACGCGCCACCAGGCGAACACCACGAAGCCGTGCCGGGTGACATATTCCAGGAACGTCTTGACCACGATGATCGCGGTGATGAACGACACCACGAAGCCGATCGCGACGATGCCCATGTGGTCCATCGTCATCTCGGAGCGGTTCTTGTAGAAGTCGTAGGCGAACGCACCGATCATGGTGGGGATGGCGAGGAAGAACGAGAACTCCGCCGCCGCGCGCTTGTCGGCGCCGAGGAACATCGCGGCGACGATGCTGGCGCCGGAACGCGACACGCCCGGGATCATCGCCACGCACTGCGCGATGCCGATATAGAGATACATCAGCAGCGGAAACCTCGTGGCGTCATGCTCGCGCGGCTTGAGATCGAGCTTGTCGACCCAGAGCAGGATGGCGCCGCCGACGATCAGCGTGAAGCACACGACCCAGGGATTGAACAGCACGCTCTTGATGTATTTGCCGGCGACGAGGCCGACGATCACAGCTGGCAGGAACGCGACCAGCACGCCGAGCACGAAGCGGCGCGAATAGGTGTCGCCCGTGAAGAAGCCGATCACGACATCCCAGAGCTTCTTGAAGTACAGCCCGACGATCGCGAGGATCGCACCCAGCTGGATCAGAACCGTAAACGAATCCCAGAAGGCGCCTTCGCCGAGATGGAAGAAGCGTTCCGCGAGCAGCAAATGGCCGGTCGAGGACACGGGAAGGAACTCGGTCACACCCTCGATGATGCCGAGGATCACTGCCCGTATTGCGTCTGACATATTTACGGTCCATTTCGGCTGGAAAAGCGGGGCCCTTCTCGCCTATTCGCCCCCATGCCGCAATCGCAAAATGCGAAATCACGCCCTTGCCTCGCGGTTTTGAAGGACTAGTGTGGCGCCGCACAAACATTGATGGAATCTTAAGCACCATCAAATAGTCAAAGGCTTCATGTTTACGCTGTTTCATCATCCGTTCTGTCCGCATTCGCGTTTCATCCGCCTGATCGCGGGCGAATACGGGCTCGACCTCAAGCTGGTGGAAGAGCGCAGCTGGGAGCGGCGCGAGGCATTTTTGTTGCTCAATGCGGCCGGCACGACGCCTGTGATGGTGGACGACGAGCAGCCGCCGATCCCGGGCGCTGCGATCATCGCCGAATATGTCGACGAGGCCTATGGCGCCGGGATGGGACCCAAGCGCCTGATGCCGGAAGCCATCGGCGAGCGTGTCGAGGTTCGCCGTCTGATGGCCTGGTTCAACGAAAAATTCTTCGAGGAGGTCTCGCATCCTCTCGTCACCGAGCGCATCTACAAGCGCTTCATGAGCGAGGAGAACGGCGGCGGGCCGCCCTCGGCCGACGTGATGCGCGCCGCCAAGGCCAATGTGCGCTATCATCTGGCCTATATCGGCTGGCTGGCGCAGACCCGTAATTTCCTTGCCGGCGACCGGCTCACTTACGCGGATCTCGCCGCCGCGGCGCATCTCTCGGCGATCGACTATCTGGGCGACGTGCCATGGAGCGAGGACGACGCAGCAAAGGCATGGTACGCGCGGGTGAAGTCCCGCCCGTCGTTCCGTCCGCTGCTGAGCGAATGGCTGGCCGGCGTGCCGGCGTCGCGGACCTACGTGGACCTGGATTTCTGAATTCCGATCCGACTGAACTGAAGACGGCGCTCACGCGCGAGGCGCGGGCGCTCGGCTTCGACTGCATCGGCGTCACCGCACCTGGCACGATCGAGAGTGCCGGAAAATACTTCCTCGAATTCATCGCCTCCGGCGGCCATGGCGACATGGACTGGCTCGCGGCGCAGCCGGAGCGCCGGGTCGATCCGCGCGGGCTGTGGAGCGACGTGCGCTCGGTGATCATGCTCGGCGTCAATTACGGCCCGGACCAGGATCCGCTCGCGATTCTCGAGCAGCGCACGCGCGCGGCGATCTCGGTCTATGCGCAGGGCGACGACTATCACGATCTCATCAAGAAGCGGCTGAAGGCGCTGGCGCGCTGGCTGGTCGCGACCGCGCCGTCGGACGTGAAGGTGTTCGTCGACACCGCAGCGGTGATGGAGAAGCCGCTGGCGCAAGCTGCGCATCTGGGCTGGCAGGGCAAGCACACTAACCTCGTCTCGCGCGAGTTCGGCTCGTGGCTTTTCCTCGGCGCGATCTACACCACGCTGGAGCTGCCGCGCGACGCTGCCGAGATCGATCATTGCGGCTCGTGCCAGGCCTGTCTCGACATCTGCCCGACGGCGGCGTTTCCCGCGCCCTACAAGCTCGATGCGAGGCGTTGCATCTCCTATCTCACCATCGAGAACAAGGGACCGATCCCGCACGAATTTCGCAAAGCCATCGGCAACCGCATCTATGGCTGCGACGATTGCCTCGCTGCGTGTCCCTGGAACAAGTTTGCGCAGGAGGGGCGCGAAGCCAAGCTCGCCGCACGCAGCGAATTGCGCGCGCCTGGTCTCGCCGAGCTGGCACGCCTCGACGACGCCGCGTTCCGCGCGCTGTTCACGAAATCGCCGGTCAAGCGCATCGGCCGCGATCGGTTTTTGCGCAACGTGCTGATTGCGATTGGCAACTCGGGTGACGTGACGTTGTCGGAAGAGGCGCGGCGGTTGCTGGAGGATGCGAGCCCGCTGGTGCGTGGCGCGGCGGTGTGGGCGCTGGGGCAACTGGTGGGGCGGGAAGAGTTTGAGGCGATGAAGACCGCTGCGTTAGACGACGAACGCGACGACAGCGTGCGTGAGGAGTGGCAGACCGTCGCCTAACCCACCCGTCATTCCCCGCGAAGGCGGGGAATCCAGTACGCCGCGGCTTCTCGATTTTGTCACGGCCGTCTCGGACTACTGGATCGCCCGGTCAAGCCGGGCGAAGACACCTGTTGTTGTGGCGAGAGCTTGCGCGCCTGACTCTCACGACGGCACCACCACCCTTGATTTCCCCGCGCGTTTCTTCAATCTCGCGCGCATGACAAACCTGCCTTTCTTCACCCGCAACAGTGATACATTCCATCCGACGGAAGCCGCCAACGGTCCGTGGGATCCGAAATCGCTGCACGGACGCGTCGTCGTCGGGCTGCTCGGCTTCGCCATCGAGGAGCGCCATTCCGGTCCCGAATTGGTGCCGGCGCGGCTCACCGTCGACATGTTTCGGCTGCCGACCATCGACAAGCCGATCGAGGTGACGACGCGTCTCGTGCGCGACGGCTTGCGCATCCGCGTGGTCGAAGCGGAATTCGTCTCCGGCGGTGTCAGCATGGCGCGGGCCTCGTGCCAGCTGCTGCGCAAGACGCAAAATCCTGATGGCAAGGTCTGGTCGCCGCCGAACTGGGACGCACCGAAGCCGGCCGACATTCCAAAACCCACCGATCCCAGGCTCGGCATGAACGGCAAATGGACGACGCGCCCCATTGTCGGTCATATGGGCTCGCTCGGTCCGCGAAGACTCTGGATGAGCGAGGTGCGCGAGCTCGTCGCGGGCGTGCCGATGACACCGTTCGTCCATGTCGCAACGGGTGCGGATTTCGCCAGCCCCTTTGCCAACGCCGGCGACAACGGGCTCGGCTACATCAACAGCGACGTCACGATCTATCTGCACCGCCTGCCGGTGACGAACTGGATCGGCTTCGAGGTGGTGAACCACCACGCCACCGACGGCGTCGCGATCGGCGAATGCTGGCTCTATGACGAACAGGGCCCGATCGGCACCGCGACGGTGGCCGCGCTGGCGCAGCGCAAGCCGATGGCCAATCCGTCGAAGCGATAGACTATTCAGCGTCATTCCGGGAACGCGCAGCGTGAGCCCGAAATCCATGCCGCCTCGCGCTTTGACGTCCGATGGATTCCGGGTTCGCGCCAAGTGGCGCGCCCCGGAATGACGATGGAGAGAGTTGCGCCTCTACTTCAAATGCCGCTTCATCTCCGGCCGTGCCTTCAGAACGGCGCCCTGCTTGGCGACGATCTTGGCAATCCGCTCCGGCGCAAACTTCAGGTCGACGAATGCCGGCGCGGTATTGGCGACCTCGTGATAGCTCACGATCTTGCCGCCCTTCAGTGTCATGATCGCAACGCCCTCGAACATCGCCCGCGCGCCGTTCGCTTCCGGCAGGGTCGAACGATAGCTGAAGGTGTAGCGCGCATAGAGCGTGGTGCCGTCGGTGACGGGATCGTGCATGTCCCAGCGGAAATCGGTCGCCGTGCGATAGAACCAGTCGTCGATCATCGCGGCGATCTTCTCGTGGCCGGCGAAGGCGCCGTAGAACACGTCGTGATAGACGCCGTCCTCGGTGAACAGCTCGGCGAACGCTTTGCCGTTGCGCTGCTCGACCGCATCGCAGAAGGCGCGCAGCATGGCGGTGGTGGTCATTGGATTGCCTCCTGAAGGAAGAAGGCACTTCACTCGATCTCAGCCACCGCGGCAAGAATGCGCGCGATGTCCTGCGGGCGGGAGAGGCGGTGATCGCCGTCCTGGATCATGGTCAGCACGACGTCGTCGGCCGGCAGGCGATGCGTCAGCGCGAAAGCGTGCTGCCAGGGCACATCAGGATCCTTCGCACCTTGCAGGATGCGGACCGGGCAGCCGAGATCGATGGCGCTGCCGAGCACGAGATGGTTGCGGCCCTCCTCGATCAGGTTCCGCGTGATCGGATAGGGCGAGCCGTCGCCATATTCGGACGGCCGCAGCCAGACACCCTTGGTCTCGATCTCCTGCTTCACCGCGGGCGAAAATTTCTTCCACATCAGCTCTTCGGTGAAGTCGGGCGCCGGCGCGATCAGCACGAGCCCTGCGAGCGAGGCCGCGCCAGAACGCTTCCTGATCTCGCGCGCGAGCAGCAGCGCCATCCAGCCGCCCATGGAGGAGCCGATCAGGACCTGCGGGCCATCGCAGAACCGTTCGAACACCGCCACGCACTCCTCCAACCAGCGTCCGATGGTTCCGTCGGCGAAATCGCCGCCGGATTCGCCGTGACCGGAATAGTCGAACCGGACCATGGCGCGGCCGTGGTCCCGGGCCCAGGCGTCCAGTGCCAGGGCCTTGCTGCCCTGCATGTCCGATTTGAATCCGCCGAGCCAGACCAGCCCGGGCCCCTGCCCGCGCCGGCTGCGCACCGCGATCCTGCGTGCTGAGGGGCCCTCACCCACATCGATGGAGTCGAGTACGGCATCAATTGCATGGCTCATGGAACGTTTAACCTGGCTGCGCGGTTTGAGCTGTCGGGTCGTATTCCGCAGCGCCGGAGACCGGCATTGTCCCTTTGGGACGCTTGCGGAACGGAAGCAAGGTGTCTATGTCGGTCAGCGTGCCCAGGCGTGGCCGAAATACCTCGCATTTGAGGGTTTTTCGTTTCACGCACGAGCGAATTGCTTGCCGGCAAACGCATCTTCCTGCAAAATAGCAGCCTCTTTCACAACTTTGGAGAACCACCCATTCGCCGTCCCAATAAAGCCCCGCCCGTCGCCAGCAAAGATGGGCCGCGCATCAATGATGATATTCGCAATGCGCAGATCCAGCTGATCGATCAGGCCGGTGACAACAAAGGCACGGTCGAGACCGTCATGGCCATCCGGATGGCCCAGGAAGCCGGCATGGATCTGGTCGAGATCTCGCCGAACGTCAGCCCTCCCGTCTGCAAGATCATGGACTACGGGAAATATAAGTATTCGGCCCAGAAAAAAGCCGCCGAAGCCCGCAAGCGGCAGAAGATCGTCGAGATCAAGGAGATCAAGCTCCGCCCGATGATCGACGACCACGATTACGACGTGAAGATGCGCGCGATGCAGCGGTTCTTCGAAGAGGGCGACAAGGTCAAGATCACGCTGCGCTATCGCGGTCGCGAAATGGCGCACCAGGAGATCGGCACCAAGCTGCTCGACAAGATCAAGACCGACGTCGCCGAGCTCGCCAAGGTCGAGCAGGACGCCCGATTTGAGGGCCGTCAGGTCGTCATGGTTCTGGCGCCGCGCTGACGCCGGTTGCTTGGAACTCAAGAGTTCAACGGCCCGTCCGGATCTCCGGCGGGCCGTTTTGTTTTGGGCGAGGTGCGAGCCGCGAGCGCCGGGTGAGGGTTCTGTCCTCTTGGGGGGTTCTCGCCAGCGGAGACACCGTCTCCCCAGCCCTTCCCCGCAAGCGGGGGAGGGAGCGCGCCATTTTTCCCGGCGACAGCTACGTCCTCGTCGCCTGCCAGGTGCCGCTGCAACGATCGCCGGAAATGATGCCCTTCCACGACCCTGTGCCGTTCACGCCGGCGAGCCGGCCGCCGCCGCTGGCATGGGACGCGCCGACCGAGACCTGGACCGCCACAGCACCGCCGCGATTGACCTTGCCGGAGACCCGGCCGCCGCCGGCGGACGACACCCGGCTACCGGTCACGGTGAAGGGGACGCTGTAGCCGGAGCTGCAATTGCCACGCGTGGTGGCGAAGGTGACGTTCCAGATGCCGTCATAGCCGCCGACCCGGGCATCGGCCGTCGATGGCAGCGCGGTCGTGGCGAGCACGGCCAGAAGCGCCAGATGGCGCGGACGGGCGAAAACAGTCGAAGAGGGAAGCGATCGGGAAAAATGGGCCATTTTGGTCCTGCTCCAGGCGACAGGCTTGCACATGAGGGTCGCAATGCCGAATAGTCGCCGGGCTGGTTTCGCCGGTTCATCGTTGCCAATCGGCCTGTCCTCTGTCATAAGCCCAGCCTTCATCGCCCGGCTGATTAAGGGCTGCCGTGGCGGTGTTTCGTGCGGGTTTCACGCTTGTTCGTAAAACCTGAGCACAATCAACGCTCTAACGAGCATTTTTGACGGCCAGCCGCCTTCGCGGGCGGAACTCTGTGGCCATTAGGAGAGCCAAATGCCCAAGCTGAAGACCAAATCGGGCGCTAAAAAGCGCTTCAAGGTGACTGCCACCGGCAAAGTGATGTTCGCCCATCGCGGCAAGCGTCACGGCATGATCAAGCGGACGAAGAAGCAGATCCGTCAGCTGCGCGGCACCGCGGTGCTGTTCAAGACCGACGGCGACAACGTCAAGAAGTACTTCTTGCCGAACGCCTGATCGCGTCCACGATCATTGCCAACCGTGCCGCGTCTTGCGCGGCAATCCGATAACCAAAGTCATCTCTGAAGGATTTTGTCATGTCTCGCGTCAAACGCGGTGTGACCGCCCACGCCAAGCACAAGAAAGTCTACAAGGCCGCCAAGGGTTTCTACGGCCGCCGCAAGAACACCATCCGCGCCGCCAAGCCGGCCGTGGAGAAGGCCCAGCAGTACGCGTTCCGTGATCGCAAGCGCAAGAAGCGGACCTTCCGCGCGCTCTGGATCCAGCGCATCAACGCTGCCGTTCGTCCGTTCGGCCTGACCTACAGCCGATTTATCGACGGCATGGCCAAGTCCGGGATCACCGTGGACCGCAAGGTGCTGTCGGATCTCGCGATCAGCGAGCCCGCGGCGTTCCAGGCGATCGCCGAGAAGGCCAAGGCTGCGCTCGCTGCCTGAGCCCTGCGGCCCTAGCGGCCGGCTTTGCCGGCCTTCAGCGCACGTTGCGAGTAGCGCTGGGCGACCTCCGCCCGGCAGAAGGCCGTGGCCGAGATATACATGGTGCCGGACTTGCTCCGGTACTTCTGGTCGCAGACCCGCAACTCGCGCTGGTAGCTGAGCTTCTGTGGCGGCTGCAGCTGGCCGATGAAATCGACCTCGCACTTCTTCTCGACGACGTCACCGAACTGTACGTCGCCGCTGGCGCCGTATGCGCAGGCCTCGAACTGCTTCATGGCACGCTCGCAGCCCGGCGCCGCGTTCAGGGCCACGACGATGTCATCCATCGACGTGGATTTGGCCTGGCATTCTTCGGCGGCGAGAGCCGCGCCTCCCAGAAAGCCTTCCAAGAGAACCAGGGCCGGGCCGGCCACCCAGAATCGCAAACGCATCGTCCCCTCCTTCGCGTTCAGGTTGGTGCCAGCCATGCCTTTACGGTTCAAATGCCCCGCATTTACGACGTCCAATCGGCTTGACGTTCCGCCCCGGCTGCGGCCACAACCCGGCAGCCTTTTGCAAGTTTGAGGGATCCGACCGTGTCCGACCTCGCCAGTCTCGTTCAATCCATCCTCGCGCAGATCAGTGCTGCCGACGACGAAGCGGCCCTCGAAGCCGTCCGCGTTGCCTCGCTCGGCAAGAAGGGCTCGATCTCAGCCTTGCTGGCAACGCTCGGCAAGATGTCGCCGGACGAGCGCAAGATACAGGGCGCCGCGATCAACCAGGCGAAGGACGAGGTCACCCAGGCGCTCGCCGCCCGTCGCGACGTGCTGAAATCGGCGGCGCTCGATGCGCGGCTCGCGTCCGAGACCGTCGATGTCACGCTGCCGCTGCGCGATGCGCCGACGGAAGCCGGCCGTATCCATCCGCTGAGCCAGGTCTGGGACGAGCTGACCACGATCTTCGCCGACATGGGATTCTCGGTCGCCGAAGGCCCCGACATCGAGACCGACGATTACAACTTCACCAAGCTGAATTTTCCGGAAGGCCATCCGGCGCGCGAGATGCACGACACCTTCTTCTTCCATCCGAAGGAGGACGGCTCGCGCATGCTGCTTCGAACCCACACCTCGCCGGTGCAGGTGCGCACCATGCTGAGCCAGAAGCCGCCGATCCGCGTGATCTGCCCGGGCCGCACCTACCGCATCGATTCGGACGCGACCCACACGCCGCAATTCCACCAGGTCGAAGGCCTCGTCATCGACAAGACTTCGCATCTCGGCCACCTCAAATGGATCCTGCACGAGTTCTGCAAGGCGTTCTTCGAGGTCGACCACATCAACATGCGCTTCCGCCCGTCGTTCTTCCCGTTCACCGAGCCGTCGCTGGAAGTCGACATCCAGTGCCGCCGCGACAAGGGCGAGATCCGCTTCGGCGAGGGCGAGGACTGGCTCGAGATTCTCGGCTGCGGCATGGTGCACCCGAACGTGCTGCGCGCCTGCGGCATCGATCCCGATGAGTATCAGGGCTTCGCCTGGGGCATGGGCATCGACCGCATCGCCATGCTGAAATACGGCATCGCCGACCTCCGCCAGCTGTTCGACAGCGACGTTCGCTGGCTGTCCCATTACGGCTTCAAGCCGCTGGAGGTGCCGACGCTGGCTGGGGGGTTGAGCTCGTGATGCTCTGCTGGGACACGATCGCCCCAGCGGCGAGGACAGTCGGACTCCCTCTCCCGCTTGCGGGGGAGGGTTGGGGTGGGGGTCTCTCCTCGATGGGGTTGCCAATGGTCGATCCTGAACATCCGGACTGGAAGAAATCGGCCAAGCTGCGAGCCAATGCTCGCGCGCTCAGGCGCGATTCAACCGATGCAGAGCGAATCCTCTGGTCGGAGCTACGTGGCAACCGGTTGAATGGCGTGAGCTTCCGCCGCCAAGTGCCGATCGAGCACTATGTCGCCGATTTTGTCTGCCACGCAGCCAAGCTCGTCATCGAGCTCGATGGCGGCCAACACTTTTCGAATGAAGGCGAGCGCGCCGATGCGCGTCGCTCTGCCGTGATCGAAGCAAAAGGCTTCAAGGTACTCCGCTTCAGCAATCTCGATGTCATGACAAATCGTGGCGGCGTTCTCGAAACCATCGCGACCACCGTCGCGGAGAGAGCCCCCACCCCAACCCTCCCCCGCAAGCGGGAGAGGGAGCAGACCGTCTCCGTGGAGAAAAAACAGCCATGAAATTCACCCTCTCCTGGCTGAAGGATCATCTCGAGACCGACGAGCCGCTCGACAAGCTCGCCGAGAAGCTCACCATGATCGGGCTCGAGGTCGAGAACATCGAGGACAAGGCGAAGGCGCTGAAGCCCTTCACCATCGCGAAGGTGATCTCGGCCGAGCAGCATCCGAATGCGGATCGCCTGCGCGTCTGCATGGTCGATACCGGTGACGGCGGTGCGCCGGTGCAGGTCGTGTGCGGCGCGCCGAATGCGCGTGCGGGTCTCGTCAGCGTGTTCTCGCCGCCCGGCACCTACATTCCCGGCAAGGACATCACGCTGGGCGTCGGCACCATCCGCGGCGTCGAGAGCCGCGGCATGCTGTGCTCGGCGGCCGAGCTGCAGATCTCCAACGACCATGACGGCATCATGGAATTACCGCCGGACGCACCCGTTGGCGCCGGCTATGCCGAATGGGCTGCGCTTGGCGATCCCATGATCGAGATCAACCTGACGCCCAACCGGCAGGACTGCACCGGCGTGCACGGCATCGCGCGCGACCTTGCCGCCGCCGACATGGGCAAGTTCAGGGATCCCGCCATCAAGCCGATCAAGGGCGAGTTCGCGTGCCCCGTGAAGGTCACGGTCGAGGATTCCACGCTGTGTCCAGGCTTCGCGCTCCGCCTCGTGCGTGGCGTCAAGAACGGTCCGTCGCCGGAATGGCTGCAGAAGCGGCTGACCGCGATCGGGCTGCGCCCGATCAACGCGCTGGTCGACATCACCAACTTCATGACCTACGACCGCGCACGGCCGCTGCACGTGTTCGACGCCAGGAAGGTGAAGGGCAATCTCGTCGTGCGCCGCGCGCGCGAGGGCGAGACGCTGCTCGCGCTCGACGGCCGCACCTACAATCTCGATCCCGCCATCTGCGTGATCGCGGACGAGCACGGCGTCGAATCGCTCGCCGGCATCATGGGCGGCGAAGCCTCCGGCTGCGATGATGATACCACCGACGTGCTGATCGAATCGGCACTGTGGAACGAGATCAACATCGCCCAGACCGGCCGCAAGCTCGGCATCAATTCGGACGCGCGCTACCGCTTCGAGCGCGGCGTCGATCCGGCCTTCATGGTGCCGGGGCTGGAACTGGCGACCAGGCTGGTGATGGAGATGTGCGGCGGCACGCCGTCCGAGACCGTCGTGGTCGGCAAGGCCTTTGGCGATGACCGGGTGATCGATTTCCCGGTGACCGAGGTCAAGCGCCTCTCCGGCATCGAGGTGCCGCAGCCGGAGATGAAGCGCATCCTGACCCATCTCGGTTTCATGATGGCGGGCCCGGGGCCGGTGGTGAAGGTCGCGGTGCCGTCGTGGCGCACGGATGTGCACGGCAAGGCCGACATCGTCGAGGAGATCGTCCGCATCTACGGCGTCGACAAGGTGCCGATGACGCCGTTCGAGCGCGGCGAGGACGCGCGCAAATCGGTGCTGACACCGCTCCAGCTGCGCACCCGCCGCGCCCGGCGCGCGCTCGCAAGCCGCGGCATCATCGAAGCGGTGACCTGGTCGTTCATCACGAAGTCCGCGGCAAAATTGTTCGGCGGCGGCCAGCGCGAGCTCGAAGTCGCCAACCCGATCGCGTCTGATCTCTCTGACATGCGCCCGACGCTGCTCGCGGGCCTGATCGCGGCCGCACAGGCGAACGCCAATCGCGGCGTGAGCGATGTCGCGCTGTTCGAGGTTGGACAAATTTTCAAGGGCGATCGCCCGCAGGATCAGTTCATGGCGGCGAGCGGCGTACGCCGCGGCTTTGCCTCCTCGGAAGGTCTGGGACGGCACTGGTCGGGCTCGACCCAGGCTGATGTGTTCGACGCCAAGGCGGATGCGCTGGCCGTGCTGGCAGCCGCCGGCGCGCCGATGCAGGCGCTGCAGATCGTCGCCGGCGGTCCGGCATGGCTGCATCCGGGCCGCTCCGGCACGATCCAGATCGGGCCGCAGAACGTGCTCGGGCATTTCGGCGAGGTGCACCCGAGAGCGCTCGAGGCGCTCGGCGCCGACGGTCCGCTGATGGTGTTCGAGGTGATCCTCGACCGTATCCCCGAGGCGAAGAAGAAGCCGACCCGCGCCAAGCCCGTGATCGAGCTCTCGGCATTCCAGCCCGTCACGCGCGACTTCGCGTTCATCGTCGATCGTACCGTGAAGGCCGGCAACATCGTGCGAGCCGCGCAGGGCGTCGACAAGAAGCTGATCACCGGCGTGGACGTGTTCGACGTCTACGAGGGCAAGGGCATCGACGACGACAAGAAGTCGATCGCGATCGCGGTGACGATCCAGCCGCGCGAGAAGACGTTGACCGATCAGGAGATCGAAGCTGTCGCGGCGAAGATCGTGGCCGAGGTCACGAAGAAGACGGGCGGCACTCTTCGCGGATGACCCTGGCGGATTTTCTCCCGAAGGACGTCAGCCTCACCATTGCGATGGCGCTCTGCGCCGTCGCCTTCGTTTCCGGCACTGCACGCGGCTTCTCCGGCTTCGGCTCGGCGCTGATCTTCATGCCGCTGGCAAGCAGCATTGCTGCGCCACGGCTCGTCGCCGCCTTGCTTCTGGTGATCGATTTCGTAGCGGCGGCACCGCTGCTGCCCGACGCATGGCGTAAGGCCGACCGCAAGGCGACCGCGGTCATCGTGCTGGGCGCGCTGGTCGGCGTGCCCGTCGGCACCTATTTCCTCAGCGTGCTCGAGCCCGTCACCACGCGCTGGATCATCTCCTGCTTCGTCGCCGCGCTGTTGCTCCTCCTGCTGTCGGGTTGGCGCTATCGCGGCAAGGACCACTCCTGGCTCTCGGTCGGCATCGGCGGCCTGTCGGGCTTCTGTAGTGGCCTCGCGCAGACCGGCGGCCCGCCGATCGTCGGCTACTGGCTCGGCCGCCCGATCGCGCCGATCGTCGCGCGCGCCAATATCGTGCTCTTCTTCGGCGCGTCTGATTTCTTCTCGATGATCAGTTACGCGTCCACGGGTCTGATCAGCCGCGAGTCGCTCGTGCTCTCGCTGATCGTCGGGCCGGGCTATGCGGCTGGCGTCGCATTCGGCGCCTCGCTGTTCGGCCGCGCCAGCGAGAAAGTATTTCGCGCGATTTGCTATGGTCTAATCGCGATGGCGGTGATCGCGGGACTGCCGGTGCTGGACGGGGTGTTGCGCTGATTATCTCCGCTGTCGTCCCTGCGAACGCAGGGACCCATACCGCGTGATCTATCGATAAGACACAAGTGACAGTCCCGACGACGATCTCTCAACTGCGAGGCTTCGTCAAACGTCTCCCTGTGGTTATGGGTCCCTGCGTTCGCAGGGACGACGGCGGAGTGTTTGGCGGCTTGATTGCCTTACTGCCGCGGCGCTCTGCGCTTTTTCGTCGATTGCGTCGGCACATCGGTGGTGTCGTCCTTGAGCGCACCGATCTTGCGCAAGGCTGCGTCCGCAGCGCGCTCGCCACTTTCCCAGGCGCCGTCGACGGTGCCCCACAGCGTCTCGTGCGTGGCTTCGCCGGCAAGGAACACGTTGCCGATCGGCTCGCTCAGGATTTTTCGCGACAGCTGGCCGCCAGGGGAAGCCGCCGACATCGCACCCAGGACGTAGGGCGAGGCGGTCCAGCGCGTAGCGCTGGTCTTCCCGACGGCAGCCGCAGCCTCGCTACCGAACAATTTCGTGATCCATTCCCTGGCGAAGGCGACCATCGCCTTCTCGCCCTGCTCGGAGAGATCGCGGCCGAACGCGCCGCCGACGTCGATCGAGCACAGCGAGGAGCCGCCGATATTGGCGTACATCAGCGCCGTGCGCGCCGAATTGCTCTGCTCGATAAGGATATCGTCGCGCGACAGGCCGAGCGGATTGCCGGGCAATTGCAGCACGATCCGATCATAGCTGCCGAGGCCCAGCTTTGACGCCGCGTCCAACGTGCGTTTGGGAATGTCGGGCGTGAACTTGAGCGCGCCCGATGTCAGCACGTTGGTCGAGACCGTGACGATGACGGCGCGCGCGGCGATCTTGCCGGCTTGCGTCTCCACGGTGACGTCGCGGTTGCTCCAGCTGATGCGGCTCGCCGGCGTCGACAGCGCCACCGGCGCCTGCTCGCCGAGCTTGGTGATTAGCGTGCCCAGGCCCTGACGGCAGGCGATCGCCGCGTTGCGATCCTGCGCGCGTCCCTTGTCGATCGCGGACAGCTCCTTCAGGTCCTTGCCCGCAAAGCCCGCACCCAGCATGAACTCGGCCGCGCCCGTCCAGTCGCCGAGATCCTTCGGCAGCACGGAGGCGCAAGAGGTATCCAGCTTGGCCCGCGAGGCATCGTCGATGGCACGATTGGCGCGCACCAGCGCCGCCAGGAATTGCTCGGTCTCGCCCGCGCGCGCGTTGCGGCGGCCGATGCGCATCTTCTGGCCCGATGGCGCCGGCAGCACGTCCAGCCCGACACTGCGCGCCAGCCGGATCATCGGATTGGTGTCGGGATTGTGCATCCAGCGCGCACCACGGTCGAACGGCACCTCGAAGGTGGTGCTGTCGGTGATACAGCGGCCGCCGATCTGCGATGCCGCTTCCATCACGACGACCTTGCGGCCCGTCGCCATGATGCGCCGCGCCGCGGCGATTCCGGCGGCCCCCGCACCGATCACGACGATATCCGCCTCGCGCGGCAGGGGCGCGGCGGTTGCGCGCAGGACCGGCATTGCGGCGGCAAGACCCGCCGACGCCGAAAGGAAACCGCGGCGCGTGATTGTCATGTCATGGTTTCCGAGGACTTGCGGCGAACGGGAACAGTCAGCGAACCTTGCCGCATCTGATGTTGCACGGCAACCATCATGGTGAATCAATCGTGCTTGAAGTCACGGAGTGATGAACCGAATTGCAAGACGTTTCGACCATGATAGAGAAGGGAAAAAGACGGCCGCAAAAGGTCGTGGGGGGAGTTGGAAATGGGGACGGTCCTAGATTCAGTCGGCAAGCTGATTGCCGCGTACCTCTCCAAGGAGGTGCCGGGCTACGAGCCGTTCACGCCGAGCGACCCGGAGCACTTGCGCGGCGTGATCGAGCCCGGCGACGTGCTGCTGGTCGAGGGCAACAACCGCATCTCAGGCATCATCAAATATCTGACGCAGTCGACCTGGTCGCATGCCGCGCTCTATGTCGGCCCGGTCGAGGGCGCCGCGGAGGCCGACGGCGAACCGCATGTGCTGATCGAGGCCAATATCGGCGAAGGCGTCACGTCTGCGCCGCTGTCGAAATATTTCCCGTATCACACCCGGGTCTGCCGCCCGGTCGGGCTGTCCTACGAGGACCGCACCACGGTCTGCCGCTATGCGATCAACCGCATCGGCTTCGGCTACGACACCAAGAACATCGTCGACCTCATGCGCTTCTTGTTCCCGTTGCCGGTGCCGCAGCGCTGGCGGCGACGCATGATCGCGATCGGCTCGGGCGATCCGACCAAGATCATCTGCTCGGCGCTGATCGCGCAGGCGTTCGATGCGGTGCGCTATCCGATCCTGCCCAAGATCACCAAGGCCGGCAGCCGCGCCGCCCGCCGCGAGATCCTGCACATCCGCGATTCCTCGCTCTACATGCCCCGCGACTTCGACATCTCGCCCTATTTCGAAGTCGTCAAACCCACCATCGTGCACGGGTTCGACTACACCGCCCTGCACTGGGCCGACAAGCAGAAGCCGCTCGAGGAGGTAGCGGGCACATTCAGTGTGTTTCCAGAAACGATCAGTGCGCCGCCGCTCGTTCCTGAGGCGGTTGACGAAGAGGCGCCGGCTGAAATTCCGGCTGCGCAAGTGAGTGCACAGCCTGCGGTGACGGCTGAAAGCGTTCCCGGGCCTGTCCCGCTGCTGAAGAAGCTGGCGATGTACCGCCCGAGGCGCCGTGGCCGGGCGAGAGAAATTGCGGCGTAACCGCTGTCGTCCCTGCGAAAGCAGGGACCCATACCGCGTGATCTATCGAGTGGTCGCGGTAGACGTACCGAACAACGAGTCTTCGCCAACATCTCCCTGGGGTTATGGATCCCTGCGTTCGCAGGGACGACACCGGAGTTATGGCGCGATCTCGCTCAACAACAATCATCACGAGCGCAGCGACGGTGAAAACCTACCGCTCCGCCCGTCCGATCACCGCCATCAGCTCCGCGATCTTCTCGCGTTGGTCGGCCTTGTCGCCGCTCGCGATCGCGTGCTCGACGCAATGGGCGACGTGGTCCTTGAGGACCTCTTCCTCGACCCGGCGCAGTGCGGCACGCACCGCGGAGATCTGCGTCACGATGTCGATGCAGTAGCGGTCCTCCTCTACCATTTTCGAGAGGCCGCGAACCTGGCCCTCGATCCGGCCGAGGCGTTTTCCGACAGATGCCTTGATGTCCTTGCGCATGGGGTCTATATACCCCTACCGGGTATGGGTTGCAAGACCCCGGGTACAAGGCCGGAGCAGGGACAATGAACGAACACAGGCATCATCAGGGCGGGGACGCACATTCCGGATGCGGTTGTTCCGCCAAAACGGAAGCGACCAAGCCGGCGGCGTCCTCCTGCTGCGGCGGGCACGGCAATCATGCCGGCCACGGCCATCATCACACGCATGACCATGGCGATGCGGCCAGCAAGGTGCACGACCCCGTCTGCGGCATGACGGTCGATCCCACGACCGCGAAGCACCGCTTCGACCATCACGGCGAGACCTTCCATTTCTGCTCGGCCGGCTGCCGCACCAAGTTTGCCGCCGATCCCGCAAAATATCTCGCCAAGGACAAGGCGCCCGAGCCGGAGATGCCCGCGGGCACGATCTACACCTGCCCGATGCATCCGGAGATCCGCCAGGTCGGACCCGGCAGCTGTCCGATCTGCGGCATGGCGCTGGAGCCGGAAGTGGCAAGCCTGGAGACCGGCCCCAACCCCGAGCTCGCCGACATGACGCGGCGGTTCTGGATCGGCGGCGCGCTGGCGCTGCCGGCCGTGGTGCTGGAGATGGGCGGCCATCTCGCGGGCCCGCACAATTGGATCGATCAGACGCTGTCGAACTGGATCCAGCTCGCCTTCGCCACCCCCGTGGTGCTATGGGCCGGCTGGCCGTTCTTCGTTCGCGGCTGGCAGTCGCTGCTGACGCGCAACCTCAACATGTTCACGCTGATCGCGATGGGCACCGGGGTTGCCTATGTCTACAGCATCATCGGCACCGTCGTGCCGCAGATCTTCCCCGCCACGTTCCGCGGCCATGAAGGTGCTGTTGCCGTCTATTTCGAAGCGGCTGCCGTCATCACCGTGCTGGTGCTGCTCGGCCAGGTGCTGGAGCTGCGCGCCCGTGACGCAACCTCCGGCGCGATCAAGGCGCTGCTTCAGCTTGCGCCGAAGACCGCGCGCCGCGTCGATGACGACGGCAGCGAGCACGAGGTCGAAATCGACGCGCTGCATGCCGGCGAACGCCTGCGTGTCCGTCCCGGCGAAAAGGTGCCTGTCGACGGCGTGATCCTCGAGGGCCGCTCCTCGCTCGACGAATCGCTCGTCACCGGCGAGTCCATGCCGGTGACGAAGGAGAGCGGCGCGAAGGTGATCGCCGGCACGCTGAACCAGTCGGGCAGCTTCATCATGCGCGCCGACAAGGTCGGACGCGAGACGCTGCTGTCGCAGATCGTGCAAATGGTCGCGGACGCGCAGCGCTCGCGCGCGCCGATCCAGCGGTTGGCCGATCAGGTCGCGGGCTGGTTCGTGCCCACCGTCATCGTCGTCGCGATCGCCGCCTTTGCCGCCTGGGCCTGGTTCGGACCTGAGCCGCGGCTGGCCTTCGGCCTGGTCGCTGCCGTCAGCGTGCTGATCATCGCCTGCCCCTGTGCGCTGGGCCTCGCAACCCCGATGTCGATCATGGTCGGCGTCGGCCGCGGGGCGCAAGGCGGCGTGCTGATCAAGAACGCCGAGGCGCTGGAGCGGATGGAGAAGATCGACACGCTGGTGGTCGACAAGACGGGCACGCTGACCGAGGGCAAGCCCAAGGTGGTCGCGATCGTGCCGGCGTCGGGTTTTGCGGAGGATGACATCCTCAAGCTTGCCGCCAGCGTCGAGCGCGCCAGCGAGCATCCTTTGGCCGACGCGATCATGCGCGCCGCCAAGGAGAAGCAGCTGGCCCTCGGCCAGGTCGAGCAATTCGACTCGCCGACCGGCAAGGGCGCGACCGGCAAGGTCGACGGCAAGACCATCGTGCTCGGCAATGCCAGATATCTGACGTCGATCGGCATCGACACTACCGCGCTCGACACTGACGCCGAACGGCTACGCCAGGACGGCGCCACCGTGATCAACATGGCCGTCGACGGCCGGCTGGCCGGCCTGTTCGCGATCGCCGATCCGGTCAAGGCCTCGACCCCGGAGGCGCTGAAGGCGTTAGCTGCCGAAGGCATCAAGGTGATCATGTTGACCGGCGACAACCGCACGACGGCCGAGGCCGTGGCGCGCCGGCTCGGCATTGCCGAGGTCGAGGCCGAGGTGCTTCCGGACCAGAAGAGCGCGGTGGTCACCAGGCTGCAAAAGGCCGGCCGCATCGTCGCGATGGCCGGCGACGGCGTCAACGATGCGCCCGCGCTGGCCGCCGCAGAAGTCGGCATCGCCATGGGCACCGGCACCGACGTGGCGATGGAGAGCGCCGGCGTGACCCTGCTCAAGGGCGACCTCGTCGGCATCGTCCGGGCGCGAAAGCTGTCGCAGGCGACGATGAGCAACATCCGGCAAAACCTGTTCTTCGCCTTCATCTACAACGCCGCCGGCATTCCGATCGCGGCCGGCATCCTCTATCCCGCCTTCGGCGTGTTGCTCTCGCCGATCATCGCCGCGGCGGCGATGGCGCTGTCCTCAGTCAGCGTGGTCGGAAATGCGCTGCGGCTGCGGGCGACGCGGCTGTGAGGGGGACGAAATCCGTGTAAGACAGGTCCATTCAGCGGGTACGCGCGGAGAGGACCTGATGCAGCGAATTACCATCACGATCGAGGACGATCTGCTGGCCGAGATCGACGCGGCGGCGGAAGCCCGCGGCTACCAGAACCGCTCCGAGATCATCCGCGATCTCGCCCGCGCCGGACTGCAGCAGAGCACCGAGGACACCGCGCAGACCGGCCAATGCGTGGCCGGTCTCGTCTATGTCTACGACCACGCCGCCCGCGATCTGTCAAAACGCCTGGTGCAGGAATTCCACGGCCATCACGACCTCGCGCTGGCGACGCTGCACGTCCATCTCGACGACAACAATTGCATGGAGATGACGGCGCTGCGCGGCGATGCCGCCGAAGTCAGGCATTTCGCCGACCACATCATCGCCGAACGCGGCGTGCGCTACGGCCGCGTGGTGATGATCCCGACGGGCGAAGGCAAGCAGGGGAAGGCGCGGAAGCACGGGCACCGGCATGGGTAGGAGCGAGTTTGCGTGCCCCGGACGCGGCGCAGCGCTTCTTCAGCGGTGCGCCGCTGAGCTGGGGCCCATCTCGCCGCAAGCTCCTGGGTCCCGGCTCAGCAGCGCGCCATTGCATGCCGCACTGCGTCCGGGACACGGTCGTGCCTTGGGCAACCGCCCTCCCTTGCCGAAGCCGCATTGGGTGTCTACCTCTCGCAGGGTGATTACCTCAGAGGGTCCCCCATGCTGGATGCCGCCATCAAGGCGCTGTCGCAAATGATCTCGCCGCCGATGCGCTCGATCCTGTGGCGATCAGTCGGGCTTGCGCTCGTGCTGATCACCGTGCTGGCGATCGGGCTGCAGCGGCTGCTGAGCTGGTTTGCGACCTCCGGTGAGGTCTGGCTGGAAGGCCTGCTCGGGCCGGGCTGGCACACCTCGCTCGAGGTCTTGTCCTGGATCGTCTCGATCGCGGCGGGCCTTGGCGTCGTGTTCGGCGGCGTCTTCCTGATGCCCGCGATCACCTCGCTGGTGGCGAGCCTGTTCGTCGACGACGTCGCCGACATCGTCGAGCGCGAGCATTATCCCGCCGAGCAGCCGGGCCTCGCGCTGCCGTTCAGCCAGGCGATCTTCGAGGGCATCAAGACCGCGCTCCTGACCATCCTGGTCTATCTGATCGCGTTGCCGCTGGTGCTTTTCGCCGGGGCAGGCTTCCTGATCTTCTTCGTCGCCGCCGCCTGGCTGCTCGGCCGCGAATATTTCGAGCTCGCCGCGATGCGCTTCCGCTCGCCGGAAGAGGCCAAGGCGATGCGGCGCGACAATGCCGCCACCATCTTCACCGCCGGCCTCTTCATCGCCGCCTTTGTCTCGATCCCGATCGTGAACCTGGCGACGCCGATCTTCGGCATGGCCTTCATGGTCCACATGCACAAGCGGCTGTCGGGCCCGCGGCCCGAGCTGATCGAGCCGGCGCGGCAGATGCGGTAACGCGTTCTACGTCACCTGCACGCCGCACTTGCGCAGCACCGTCTTGGCGAAGCCGAATGGCGCCGGCGTGAACGGGCCGGCCGGCGCACGGGTGATCAGTGCGAGGACACCGAGCGCGGCTATCGCGAGCCAGAAACACAGCCAGAAGCCGTCGATATAGGCGAGCACATTGGCCTCGCGCTGCACGATGCCCGCCAGCGTGCCGATCGCGCGCGGCTGTGCCAGTCCGGCGCCGTGGGCAGCGAAGTGATCGGCAAGCTGCTTCAGCATCCGCACCACGTCGACATCGCCGACGCCGAGGTTTTGGCCGAGATAGAAGGAGTGGACTTGCTCGCGCACGCGCAGCCATGTCCCCATCAGCGCCACGCCGATCTCGGCGCCGCCGAGCCGCATGATCTGGATATAGGCGGCGAACGACGTCGCGCGGCTCGGGTCGGAGTTCGACAGCAGCGTGATGATCAGCGGCAGCAAGGTCAGCGACTGCCCGATCGCCTGGAGCAGCACGATGCCGACAAAGTCCTCGCGCGCCCAGTCATGGGTGAGCTGCGTGCCCCAGAGATTGGCGGCGGCGAAGCAGGCGAAACCCACGACAATCACGGTGCGCGTATCGAAATGCCGCAGCAGCCAGATCGAGAGCGGCACCAGCACGAACATCGGGAGCGCGCCATAGGTGAGCAGCAGCACGCCGCTCTGCTCGGGCCTGAGCAGGGCGATGGCAGCGAGGAAATTCGGCACCAGCGAGGCGTTGGACAGGCTGGTCAGCGTGTAGAGCAGGATCAGCACCAGCCCCAATCCGATATTGCGCGAGAACAAGACGTTCACATGCGCCCAGGGCTGCCGCACCAGCGACTCGTTGACGAGGAAGCCTGCGAACAGCACCGCGCCACCGACGAGCAGCGCCATCACCGTTCCCGAACCCAGCCAGTCCAGCCGGTTGCCCTGATCGAGCCCGGCGTAAATCATCGCGACACCTGCGCCGAGCAGCAGCATGCCGCCCCAATCCGCCTCGCGCAGCAGCGCGCGGTTCACGGGCTCGTTCGGTGTGCCGAGATAGACCATCAGCCCCATCAGCGGCGCGATCACGACGCTCTGCCAGTACAGCCATTGCCAGCCGAGATGGTCGACATAGAAGCCGACCAGCGAGCTCGAGGTATCGAGCGCAAAGCCGACGCGGATCGAATAGATCGAGATCGCCGGCAGCCACCACCGGATCGGCAGATTGCGGAACACGATCATCAGCGTCGCCGGCACGAAGGTGCCGAGCAGGAGGCCATGCACGACGCTGAGCGCGAGCAGCGTTGGATAATCGTGCACGAAGGGAACGATCAGCGAGATGACGGCATAGACCAGGCTCGGAACGCCAAGCACGCGCCGCAGCCCGAACACGGTCGCGAGCCATGCCACTGCCGGCGCGATGAAGATCTGCGAGCCGATGCCGGCGGTCGAGAGCCAGGCGCCCTCGTCGAAGCTGAGCGAGAACGCGCCGCGCAGGTCGGGCAGGCCGACCGTGGTCAGGCGGCTGTCGAAATTGGCGAGGAAGGAGCCGAGCAGCACCGCCGCAACGGCGAACAGCGGCCGCGGCGCGACGCCGCCGCGCGACAGCGGTCCGCGATCGGCATCGTCATTTTCCGCCATTGCCGGCCTTGGTGTCGATGCGGGTGACGACCGACATGCCCGGCACCAGCCGCGCCAGCAGCGGCTGGTTATCATCGAGCTGGATCCGCACCGGAATGCGTTGCACGACCTTGGTGAAATTGCCGGTGGCGTTATCGGGCGGCAGCAGCGCCACTTGCGCCCCCGTCGCCGGCGCGATGCGCTCGACCGTGCCGCGCAGCGTCTCGCGCGGAAAACTGTCGACGGTGATCTCGACCGGCTGGCCCGGCGCGACGTGCGTCAGCTGGGTCTCCTTGTAGTTCGCGATCACATAGACCTTCGGCAGCGGCACCACGTTGATGAGGTTGGTGCCGATATTGACGTAGTCGCCGGGCTGCACCTGGCGCTCGCCGACGACGCCGTCGAACGGCGCCGATATCCTGGTGTAGCCGAGCTTGAGCTTCGCACCCGCCAGCGTTGCCTTGGCCGCGGCGACATCGGCGGCGCGCTGCTTCCGGGTGCCTTGCAGGACTTCGAGCTGATGCTGCTGGGCTGCGATCACGGCGCGGCTCGCGCGCACGTCGGCCTGCGCCTTGGCGTAAGCAGCCACCGCCTGCTCGAGCCGCTGCCGCGTGCCGGCTTCGGTCTGCGACAGCGATTGCTGACGCTCCTGCTCCTGCCGCGCCTCGACCTCCAGGGCTTCCGCGGAGAGCCGCGCCGCCTGCGCCTGCGCGATCGTCGCATATTGCAGCTCGATCTGGTTGGCCAGATTGTCGAGCGTGGCTTGCGCGGCGGCGACCGAAGCTTCGGACTGCGCGACCTGGGCCTCGTAGTCGGCGGGATCGATCTGGATCAGGAGATCACCGGCCTTGACGCGCTGGAAGTCGGTCACGGCGACGGTCAGCACTTCGCCCGAGACACGGCTGGAAAGCCGCGTCAACTCGGCGCGCACATAGGCATCATTGGTGGTCTGGATCGCCGCATTGCCGACCCATTCGTCGAAACGCAGCGTCGCCAGCGCGACGAAGCCGAGCGCGACGATCACGGCGAACAGCGGGATCGCGAACCGGCTCCAGAGTGAGGTCGCCGGAGGCTGTGTCGGCTTGGGCGGTGAGGCTGGTGCTGCGGCGGCCGATGGCGGCGACGAGACCTGTTCCTGTTGACTCACGACATGCCCCCCAAAATCGGCTGCGCTTGAACTCGAATCTCACCGCCGTCATTCCGGGATGGTCCGAAGGACCAGACCCGGAATCTCGAGATTCTCAGGTGCGCAATGGCGCACCATAGTTCGATGCTGCGCATCGCCCCGGAATGACATCGGTTGCTCAGATCGTCTTCTCCGGCCACCGGCACAGATCGTTGATCAGGCAGACCTCGCAGCGCGGCTTGCGTGCGAGGCAAGTATAGCGGCCGTGCAGGATCAGCCAATGATGGGCATGCAGCATGAACTCGGCCGGGATCACCTTTTCGAGACCAAGCTCGACTTCGAGCGGCGTCTTGCCGGGCGCAAGTCCCGTGCGGTTGCCGACGCGGAAGACATGCGTGTCGACCGCCATGGTGTGCTCGCCGAAGGCCATGTTGAGCACGACGTTGGCGGTCTTGCGTCCGGCGCCGGGCAACGACTCGATCTCGGCGCGCGTGCGCGGCACCTCGCCGCCGAACTCGCTGAGCACCTTGGCGGACAGCGCGATCACGTTCCTTGCCTTGGTGCGGTAGAGGCCGATGGTCTTGATGTACTCGCGCAAGCGCTCCTCGCCGAGATCGAGCATCCTCTGCGGGGTGTCAGCGAATTCGAACAAGGCGCGCGTCGCCTTGTTGACGCCGGCGTCGGTTGCCTGCGCCGACAGCACCACGGCGACCAGCAGCGTGAACGGATTGACGTGCTCGAGCTCACCTTTCGGTTCCGGGTTGGCTTTGCGGAAGCGGCTGAAGACCTCGTGGACCTCGGCGGGCGTCCAGCGCTTTATCGCCTTGAGCGTCTTTTTGGCGGGCGCGTTCGGCTTCGCGACGATCGCCTTTGCCTTCTTCTTCGGCACCGGCGCTTTGCGCGGAGCCGGCTTGCGGGTGATTTTCGCCATGATCGGGATATACTGAGGGACGATGAGCACAGGCAACGAAATTGAGGGCAGCGATCCTGATCCGCGCGAGGTGCAGATCTTCTCCGCGCTGCTGACGCCGCACCGCTCGCTGAACCGCACCGGCTTCCTCGCCGTGATGCTGTTCCTGAGCGTGGTCAGCTTCGTCACGGGCCTCGCCTTCCTGATGATGGGTGCCTGGCCGGTGTTCGGTTTCTTCGGCCTCGACGTGCTCGTGATCTGGTGGGCCTTCAAGGCCAATTTCCGCGCGGCGCGGGCCAGCGAAGAGATCGTGGTCACGCCGTCGGAGCTGCGGGTGCGCCGCGTCAGCCATCGCGGCCAGGTCTCGGAATGGACGTTCAATCCGCTCTGGGTCCGGCTCGACCAGGAGGTCGACGAGGAATACGGCATCGAGCACCTCTATCTGATCTCCCGCGGCCGCCGGCTGCTCATTGCCGGTTTTCTCGGACCTGAGGAAAAAGCAAGCTTTTACAATGCCTTGGTCGGCGCCCTGAACGCCGCCCGGCGCGGCCCGACCTACAATCCGGTGACCTGAGCGCAGTCAGAAATCGGGTGGTTTCCCACCCGTCCCTCTCCTACATTTCCAGTCATGATGACACTCGCCATACATGACCAGCGCCTGGCCAGGCCGGGCACCCAGAACGCCGCGCTGCGCGACTATGATTCGGTGCGCCGGGCGATCGCCTTCATCTCGGAGAACTGGCGCGCGCAGCCGACCATCGAGGCGATGGCGGATGCGGCCGGGGTCACGCCGGATGAGCTGCACCATCTGTTCCGCCGCTGGGCCTCGATCACACCGAAGGCTTTCATGCAGGCGCTGACGCTCGATCACGCCAAGGGTCTGCTGCGGGACTCCGCGAGCATCCTCGACGCCGCGCTCGACTCCGGGCTGTCAGGCCCGGGACGGCTGCACGATCTCTTCGTGACCCATGAAGCGATGTCGCCGGGCGAATGGAAGAACGGCGGCGCCGGCCTGACCTTGCGTTACGGCTTTCACCCCTCGCCGTTCGGCACCGCGATCGTGATCGCGACCGACCGCGGCCTGTCAGGACTTGCCTTCGCCGATCACGGCGAGGAGGAGGTTGCGCTCGCTGACATGACCCGGCGCTGGCCGAACGCGACCTATTTCGAAGATCACGAAGGCACCGCGCCGCTGGCGCAGCGCATCTTCGATCCAAAACTGTGGCGGCCGGACCAGCCGCTGCGCGTGGTGATGATCGGCACCGATTTCGAGGTGCGGGTGTGGGAGACGCTGCTGAAAATCCCGATGGGCCGCGCGGTGTCCTATTCCGACATCGCCTGTAACATCAACAGCCCGAAGGCCTCGCGCGCCGTCGGCGCGGCGGTCGGCAAGAACCCGGTCTCGTTCGTCGTGCCCTGCCACCGCGCGCTCGGCAAGAGCGGCACACTGACGGGCTATCACTGGGGCATCACCCGCAAGCAGGCGATGCTGGGCTGGGAAGCCGGGCAGCTGGGGGTGCAGTAGGCGAGACGCCGTAGGGTGGGTTAGCCGAAGGCGTAACCCACCTCTTTGGTTTTCACGGTGACAGAAGTGGTGGGTTACGCCAGCGACTGCGCCTCGCGCAGCCGCTATCTAACCCACCCTACGGCACCGCGCCTGCGGCGAAAGCCTAACCCGCCAGATCGAGCTTCGAGGCCACCGTCGAATCGGCATTGAGCCGGTAGATGATCGGCACACCCGTCGCCAGCTCGCGCTTCAAAATGCCTTCGGGCGAGAGCTTTTCCAGCACCATGATCAGCGCGCGCAGCGAATTGCCATGGGCGGCGACCAGCGTGCGCTTGCCGTTGAGCACGCCGGGCAGGATCTCCTGCACGTAGTACGGCAATGCACGTGCAAGGGTGTCCTTCAGGCTTTCGCCGCCGGGCGGCGGCACGTCGTAGGAGCGGCGCCAGATCAGCACCTGGTCCTCACCCCATTTCTTGCGCGCGTCGTCCTTGTTGAGGCCGGAGAGATCGCCGTAATCGCGCTCGTTCAGCGCGAGGTTCTTCGTCGTCGGCAGGCCCTCCTGGCCGAGCTCGCCGAGAATGAGGTCGAGCGTGTGCTGCGCGCGGGTGAGCACCGAAGTGTAGGCGACGTCGAACACGAGGCCCTGCGCCTTCAACTTGCGGCCGGCTTCCGTGGCTTCCTTGACCCCGAGCTCGGTGAGGTCAGGGTCCTTCCAACCCGTGAACAGGTTCTTCAGATTCCATTCGCTCTGGCCGTGGCGCACGAGCACGAGAAGACGTTCGCTCATTGACTGCTTTCCGTTCGGGTTATTTGTTTGAGCATGATCTTGTCGGAAAACCGCTCCACACTTTTCCGGATCATGCTCGTCGATCAGATATCGGCGAGGCCGAGCACGTCGGCCATGGAGTAGTGGCCCGGCTTCTTGCCATGCGCCCACAGCGCCGCCTTCAGCGCGCCATGGGCGAACAGCATGCGATCCTCGGCCTGGTGCGACAGCGTCAGGCGCTCGAACGGGCCGAGGAAGGTGACGCTGTGATCGCCGGCGACGGTGCCGCCGCGCAACGAGGCGAAACCGATATTGCCCGGCCTGCGCGCGCCGGTGATGCCGTCACGGCCACGCTCGGAATGGTCATCGAGGGTGACGCCGCGGCCGCTGGCTGCGGCCTGCCCCAGCATCAGCGCGGTGCCGGATGGCGCATCGACCTTCATCCGGTGATGGGTCTCGACGATCTCGATATCAAAACTCTGGTCGAGCGCCTTGGCGACGCGCTTGACCACGGCGGCCAGCAGATTGACGCCGAGGCTCATATTGCCTGATTGCACCACGACGGCGCGGTTGGTGACGCTCTTGATCACGGCATTGTCGGAGCCCGACAATCCGGTCGTGCCGACGACATGCACGATCCCGCGCTGTGCCGCGATCGCGACATTTGCGATGGTCGCCGCCGGAACGGTGAAGTCGAGGATGCCGTCGGCCTCCTTCGACATCGCCCAGAGGTCAGCGGAGAGCTTGATGTCGTTGGCCGGCAGTCCTGCGAGCACACCGGCATCCTTGCCGAGCAGCTCCGAGCCGGGCGCCTCGAGCGCGCCGGCCAGCACCGCGCCTTTGCTCTCGGCAATCGCCCGCACCAGCGCGCGGCCCATCCGGCCACCGGCTCCAGCAACAATCAGGCGCATGTCGGACATGGTGTGATCCTCTCATGGCCGTTGTAGCGGGGGGACGCAGTTCCGGCAACCGAGGGGGGAGCAGACGGGCGACCCTCTCTAAAGCGTCATGGCCGGGCTTGTCCCGGCCATCCGCGCCTTGCCACGCGCAGGAAGAACGTGGATGCCCGGGACAAGCCCGGGCATGACGACCCCTCGTGAACGTTCAAATGCGACGGCCCCTCCCGCGCAGGGGAAGACCAGCAGCACGCCTCAGCCGTCAGACGGCTGCGGGCCGTCATAGCCCTCGATGATGATGAGGTCGGCGACCGAGTGCGGCTGGCGCACCTTGATGTTGGCCTGGTATTCCGGCGAATTGTAGCAGGCGATCGCGGTCTCGTAGTCCGGGAATTCGATCACGACGTTGCGGGTGCGGCTGGCGCCTTCGACGGTGGTGAACTTTCCGGCGCGGACGACGAAGCGACCACCCCACTTCTTGAAGATCGGGCCGTTGGCGACGGCGTAGGGCTTGTAGCCCTCGTCACTGCTCACATCGACGCGCCCGATCCAGTAGCCTTTTGCCATTGTTCTTCTCCCTGTTGTTGCTGATCTTCATTTGAGCATGATCTGATCGGAAAACCGCTTCACACTTTTCCGGATCGTGCTCAGAGCGCCTGCGCGATCTCGGCCTGGATGGCTTCCGCAATCGCCTTCGGATCGGCGGCTTCGACGACCGGCCGTCCGACGACGAGATAATCGGCGCCGGCGGCGATCGCGCGGCCCGGCGTCATGATGCGCTTCTGGTCGCCGGTCGCCGAACCGACCGGCCGGATGCCGGGGGTGACGAGATGCATCTGGTGGCCGACGATCTTGCGCAAGGCCCCAACTTCCTCCGGCGACGACACCAGTCCGTCGATGCCAAGCACCTGCGCCTGCTGCGCGCGGGCCTCGACCAGCTCGGAGACGCCGAGCCGATAGCCGGCCGCATGCAGATCGTCCTCGTTGTAGGATGTCAGCACCGTGACGGCGAGGATCTTCAGGCTGGAATTGCCGCGGCCTTCGACTGCGCCCTTCATGGTCTGCGGATAGGCGTGCACGGTGAGGAAGGTGGCGCCGAGCCTGGTGATGCTTTCGACGCCTTGCATCACGGTGTTGCCGATGTCGTGCAGCTTGAGATCGAGAAAGACCTTCTTGCCCTTGTCGGCGAGCTTGCCGACCAGCGGCAATCCGCCGGCATAAGCGAGCCGATAACCGATCTTGTAGAAGCTGACGCTGTCGCCGAGACGATTGATCGTCGCCTCCGCGGCATCGACGCTGGGCAGATCGAGCGCGACGATCAGGCGGTCCTTGGGGGCGATCTCGGCTGGCGTCATGTCACCTCACATCATGCGTTGGGAAAAGTCGATCAACTGCGCCACCAACTCCTTCAACGCGGCGATATCGCCCTCGTTCTTGAGCCTGTCCATATCGTCATAGGCCTGGTCGGCAAAGGCAAGCGTGAGCTGGCTGGCAATCACATTGGCGTGGCAGGAGGTCAGGATCAGCCGCAGCGCCTGCAGGGCACGGGCCGCGCCGAGCCGGCTCTGCGAGGCGCCGGCGAGCGCGAAGGTGCGGTTGCGAAACACATCGCCGCGCGCCTCGTGCAGATCGTGCACGCGGCTGACCCAGTCGATTGCGTTCTTGAGCAGCGGCGGCACCGAGGCATTGTATTCGGGCGAGACGATCAGCACGCCATGATGCGCGCCGATCATGCGCTTGAGGTTGATCGCGTGCTTCGGCAGCCCAGACTTGGCCTGGAGATCGCCGTCATAGATCGGCAGCGGAAAATCGGCGAGCGAGATGCGGGTGACGTCCACGCCGGCCCGGGCAAACTCATAGGCGGCGACCGCCGCCAGCTTCGCATTGTGCGAGCCGGTGCGCAGCGAGCCGGGAATGATAAGGATCTTGGGAGCTGACATCCAATCCAATGCGTTCGGCGAAACGAGCCCGCCGCGCAAAGAACCGAGCCGGCGGAATTAGTGCTTGCGATACACCCAGACGCGGGCGGGCGGAAGGTTCATCCAGATCCGTTCCGAAGCCTCTGTGGACACGCCGGGCAGCGATTTCGGGATCGGCGGCACGACCGCATAGGTGAACTGGACGAAGGGCGCGCCGGGCGCGAGCGCCGTGAAGGCGTCGCGGATCAGCCGCAGCCGCGTCAGCATCGGCTTTGTCACCAGCGGCAGGCCGGAGACGACCGCGGAGGCCGGCGCGCTCAGGACGTTCCAGAGCGTGTCACGCAGGCGATAGGCATCGCCCTGCACCACCTTGGCCTGCGGATAGCGGTCGCGCAGCAGGGCGCAGAAGCCGGGATTGTATTCGACGAGGACGAGACGCTTCTGGTCGACGCCGCGCTCGATCAGGGCCGAGGTGATGGCGCCGGTGCCGGGTCCGAGCTCGACCACAGGCGCGTCCGAATCGACATCGACGTAATGGGCCATGGTCCGGGCCAGCAGCTTGCCCGACGGCATCACCGCGCCCATGTGCAGGGGCTTTTCGATCCATGATCTGAGAAAGCGCACCTCATCGTCGAGACGAGGCTTCTTCAACGCACGCGCGGACGATGGCAATGGCATGTCAGGACCGGACGGGACCGCGGGACCGCGGCGTGTCAGAAAATGGTCATAAAGACGTATAGGCCGAAGGCGGTATGGTCAAGCCGGGTCAACTCGCCCGATTACCGAAGAAATCCTTGACCTTGGCGAAGAAGCCCTCGGATTCCGGCTGGGTGTTGCCGGAGGACAGCTTTTCGAACTCGGCCAGCAATTCCTGCTGCTTCTTGGTGAGGTTCTGCGGGGTCTCGACCACGACCTGAACATACATGTCGCCCATCTGGCGCGACCGCAGCACCGGCATGCCTTTTGATGCAATGCGGAACCGGCGGTTGGACTGGGTCCCGGCCGGCACCTTCACCTTGGCCTTGCCCTTCTCGATGGTCGGCACCTCGAATTCGCCGCCGAGCGCGGCCGTCACCATCGAGATCGGCACACGGCAATGCAGATCGGCGCCGTCGCGCTGGAAGAACTGGTGCTGGGCCAGCGACAGGAAGATGTAGAGGTCGCCGGGCGGACCGCCGCGAACCCCTGCCTCGCCCTCGCCGGCGAGCCTGATCCTTGTGCCGTCCTCGACGCCCGGGGGAATGTTGACCGAAAGATTCCGCTCGCGGGTGACGCGGCCCTGGCCCGAGCACGACGGGCAGGCATCCTCGATCATCTGGCCGCGGCCCTGGCAGCCCGGACAGGTCCGCTCCAGCGTGAAGAAGCCCTGTGACTGCCGCACGCGGCCGGCGCCGCCGCAGCTCGAACAGGTCTTCGGCTTGGTTCCGGCCTTGGCGCCGATGCCCGAGCAGGCCTCGCAGGTGACCGAGACCGGAATCTCGATCTGCGCGGTCTTGCCGCCGAAGGCTTCCTCGAGCGTGATTTCCATGTTGTAGCGCAGGTCGGCGCCGCGCTCGCGGCCGCCGCGGCCGCGCTGCCCGGCCATGCCGAACAGATCTTCGAAAATGTCGGAGAAGGAAGAGGCGAAACCCGCGCCGAAGCCGGCGCCACCGCCGCCCTGCTCGAAGGCGGCATGGCCGTAGCGGTCATAGGCCGCGCGCTTGTCCTTGTCCTTGAGGACCTCGTAGGCCTCGTTGATTTCCTTGAACTTGACTTCGCTGGTGTCGTCCCCGGGATTGCGGTCCGGGTGGAACTTCATCGCCAGCTTGCGGAACGACGATTTCAGGACCGATTCGTCGGCATCGCGTTCGACTTCGAGAGTTTCGTAATAGCAGCGCTTGGTGGACGTGGACATGTGGGACTCGGTCTATCCAATCGCGATTCAAGTCGGAGCGAAACGACGTCGCCACACGACGATATAGGCAGCCTTCTGCCCGGCGGCAGAGGGTCGCTTGGCGGCGTTCAGCATAACGGCTGGGAATTGATCGATCGTAACGGGCGACCCGCCCGTCCGTCCCGACACGACGGCCTCCCCCGCGAAGGAGGAGGCCGGTAGAGCGTGTGGGGTCCAAGCCGTCCGCATCATGACCCTCTTGGGGTTCAGGCGGACTTCTTGTTGTTCTTGTCGTCGTCGACTTCGGTGAATTCCGCGTCGACGACGTCGTCCTTGGCCGCGTCCTTCTTGGCGTCGGCCTCGGCCTGCTGCTTGTACATGGCCTCGCCGAGCTTCATCGAAGCCTGGGCCAGCGTCTGGGTCTTGGCCTTGATCGCCTCGGCATCGTCGCCCTTCAGCGCTTCCTTGAGGTCGCCGACGGCATCCTCGATGGCGCGGCGCTCGGTCTCGCCGACCTTCGAACCGTGCTCGGCCAAAGCCTTCTCGGTCGAATGCACCAGACCATCCGCCTCGTTCTTGGCGGTCACGGCCTCGCGGCGCTTCTTGTCCGCCTCGGCATTGGCCTCGGCGTCCTTGACCATCTTCTCGATGTCGGCTTCCGACAGGCCGCCGGAGGCCTGGATGCGGATCTGCTGCTCCTTGCCGGTGGCCTTGTCCTTGGCCGAGACGTTGACGATACCGTTGGCGTCGATGTCGAAGGTCACCTCGATCTGCGGCATGCCGCGCGGAGCCGGCGGAATGCCCATCAGGTCGAACTGGCCGAGCATCTTGTTGTCGGCCGCCATTTCACGCTCGCCCTGGAAGACGCGGATGGTGACCGCGTTCTGGCTGTCCTCGGCGGTCGAGAATACCTGGCTCTTCTTGGTCGGGATCGTGGTGTTGCGGTCGATGATGCGGGTGAACACGCCGCCCAGCGTCTCGATGCCCAGCGACAGCGGGGTGACGTCGAGCAGCAGCACGTCCTTGACGTCGCCCTGGAGCACGCCGGCCTGGATCGCAGCGCCGATCGCCACGACTTCGTCCGGGTTGACGCCCTTGTGCGGCTCCTTGCCGAACAGCTGCTTCACCACTTCCTGGACCTTCGGCATGCGCGACATGCCGCCGACCAGAACCACTTCGCCGATCTCACCGGCGGTGACGCCGGCGTCCTTCAGCGCCTTTCGGCAAGGCTCGACGGTCTTCTGGACGAGGTCGTCGACCAGCGCCTCGAACTTGGCGCGGGTGAGCTTCATCGTCAGATGCTTCGGACCGGTCTGGTCCGCGGTGATGAAGGGCAGGTTGATCTCGGTCTGCGTCGTCGAGGACAGCTCGATCTTGGCCTTTTCAGCGGCTTCCTTCAGGCGCTGCAACGCGAGCTTGTCGTTGCGCAGGTTGATGCCCTGCTCCTTCTGGAATTCGTCGGCGAGATAGCCGACCAGGCGCATGTCGAAGTCTTCGCCGCCGAGGAAGGTGTCGCCGTTGGTCGACTTCACCTCGAACACGCCGTCGCCGATCTCGAGGATCGAGATATCGAACGTGCCGCCGCCGAGATCGTACACCGCGATCGTGCCGGTCTTGGTCTTGTCGAGGCCATAGGCGAGCGCGGCCGCGGTCGGCTCGTTGATGATGCGCAGCACTTCGAGGCCCGCGATCTTGCCGGCGTCCTTGGTCGCCTGGCGCTGGGCGTCGTTGAAGTAGGCGGGAACGGTGATGACGGCCTGATCGACCTTCTGGCCGAGATGGGCTTCCGCGGTCTCCTTCATCTTCTGCAAGATGAACGCCGAGACCTGCGAGGGCGAGTAGGTCTGGCCGTCGGCCTCGACCCAGGCGTCGCCGTTGGAAGCCTTCACGATCTTGTAGGGGACGAGCTTCTTGTCCTTCTCGACCATCGGGTCGTCGTAGCGGCGGCCGATGAGGCGCTTCACTGCGAAGAAGGTGCGCTCGGGATTGGTGACGGCCTGGCGCTTGGCCGGCTGGCCGACGAGGCGCTCACCGTCGTCCGTCACGGCGACGATCGAAGGCGTCGTGCGCATGCCTTCGGAATTCTCGATGACTTTGGCGTTCTTGCCATCCATCACGGCGACGCACGAATTCGTGGTGCCGAGGTCGATCCCAATGACCTTTCCCATGGTCCTGATATCCTTGTTTTTGCGGCAGGTTGGCTGGGCCCAGAAGGCACCCGACCGAAACCCCCTAAGATCAAACATCCGCGATATTGCGATGATTGAGGCTCATATAGGAGGGGGGGAGGGGCCCGCAAGGACCGAAGCTACGTTTCTGCCGTGAAAACATTGGGTTTTGGACGATGATATCCGGGCTTCACCGCCCTTGCGGGTGAGGAATTATTAACAGGTTCAGGCTTCAGCAAGCCCCCGCTACCGCAAGCCCGCCCACCCTGTTGCCGCAAGCCCAAACCCGGTAAAAGGCGGACCGGCCGGGCAGCCGCCACAGCTGCTTCGCGCGACAATGCGGCCCGGTGGCCGACCATCGAACGGCCTCAATGTGAACCAATCAGAGTGCCCATGAAGCTGATCCGCCCCCTCGCCGCGCTCGCCCTTCTGATCGCCTCCGCGTTTCCGGCCTTCGCCGCCGACGCCGTGTTTCCACCCGGCTTGCGCCTCGGCATGGTGCCGCTGGTCGGTCTCAGCACGGCAAAAACGTTTCCGGGATTCGAGAGCGAGGATGGCAGCGTCAAGGTGTTGATCACCGAGCTGCCGCCGGCAGCCTATGGCGAGGTCGTGAGCGCCTTCAATTCCAATCCGGCCGGCGCTGGCGGCGTCAAGCAGGACAAGATCGAGACGCCCGCGGGCCTCGCTTATTTCACCACCGAAAGCGGCAAGGCCGGCGACACCCCGGTGAAGCGCTATTCGATGATCGTGCCGGGCGCCGGCTTCTCCGGCTACGTCGCGGTGCAGGTCCCGGAGAATGCGACCAAGATCTACACGGATGAGGCGGTGCGGCAGATGTTTGCGACCGCCACTACCCGCAAGCAGGTCTCGGCCGAGGAGCAGATCGCGCTGATGCCGTTCAGGATCACCGATCTCGCCGAATTCAAGGACATCCGCACTCTGGCGCCGGGCTCGAGCATCATCCTGGCGGACGGCGACGAGAGCACCGGTTACGAGTCGAAGCCGTTCATGATCCTCGGCCTGATCGGCGCCACGCCGCAGCAGGCCGACGACCGCGCCCGCTTCGCCCAGGAGGCGGCGCTGCAGATTCCCGGCGTGCGCGAATCGCGCGTCACCATGTCCGAGCCGATCCGCATCAACGGCCAGCAAGGCTTCGAGACCCGGATCGACGGCATCAGCGGCAAGGACAAGGTCCCGGTGACCGTGGTGCAGTGGATCCGCTTCTCGAGCGGAGGCGCCTCGCTGCGCATCATCGCCAGCGCCCCGCGCGACCAGTGGCTGGCCGCCTTCACTCGCTTCCGCGCCGTGCGCGACGGCATCCAGCCGAAGGGGTAGGCCAGAGGCGCTCCAACACACTCGGTGTCGTCCCGGCCTAGCGCGCAATTGCGCGCGGGGGGCCGGGACCCATACCGCGTGATCTCGCGATTGCGGTCGGTCGCAGTACCCCCGAAGAGTCTTCGCCAAACTTCTCCCTGGGGGTATGGGTCCCGGATCTGCGCTGCGCTTGTCCGGGACGACAGCGGTGTTGAGGCTGCACGCCCAACCCCTCATCAAACCCGGCCGCATTTTCGGGCTTCTGTTCGTACACGAACGGAACTAGGCTTCGTCTCCGTTGAGTTCATCCGAAGGGGAGGCGAACGATGCTGGATCGGCGACAAGTCTTGGCAATGCTTGGGACGACGGCGCTTGCAACGCTGGCTCCAACCGCACTCCTTGCAGCGGCATCGATCAAGCCGGACGATGCCTCCGCGCTGCTCGTGATCGACGTGCAGAACTGCTTCCTGCCCGGCGGCAGCCTCGCGGTGAAAGAGGGCGAGCAGGTGGTGCCCGTCATCAACAAGATCTCGAGAGCATTTGCGAATGTGGTGATGACGCAGGACTGGCACACGCCGGGCCACATCTCGTTTGCGTCGGTGCATTCCGGCAAGAAGCCGTTCGAGACCGTCGACCTTCCCTATGGCAAGCAGGTGCTGTGGCCCGACCATTGCGTGCAGGGCACCGATGGCGCTTCGCTGTCGAAGGACCTTGCGATCCCGCACGCCGAGCTCATCATCCGCAAGGGCTTTCACAAGGACGTCGACAGCTATTCGGCCTTCCTCGAAGCCGACGGCAAGACCTCGACAGGACTTGCCGGCTATCTGAGGGGACGCAAGATCAAGCGCGTCTTCGTCGCAGGGCTCGCGACGGATTTCTGCGTCGCCTGGACCGCGCTCGACGCGCGCAAGGCTGGCTTCGAGGTCTATGTGGTGGAAGACGCCTGCCGCGGCATCGACACGCAGGGCTCGCTGGCAAAAGCCTGGGCCGATATGGCCAAGGCCGGCGTGAAGCGGATTCAGTCTGCGGATATCGCGAGCGCGCAGGGCTAGATGACTGTCATTCCGGGGCGATGCGAAGCATCGAACTATGGTGCGCCATTGCGCACCTCAGAATCCCGAGATTCCGGGTTTGGCTCTTCGAGCCGCCCCGGAATGACGCAAAAAAATCAGTTCGCCGCGCCGCTCGACTCGTTGTTGTTCGCCGCGGCCGCGGGCTTCGCGCCGCCCTTGGCGACACCGACCAAGGCCGGGCGCAGCACGCGCTCGCCGATGGTGTAGCCGGCCTGCATGATCTGCACCACGGTGCCCGACGGCACCGACGCATCGGGCACTTCGTACATCGCCTGGTGGAAGTTCGGGTCGAACTTCTGGCCCTGCGGATCGAGCTTCTTCACGCCGTGCTTTTCCAGCGCGTTGAGCAGCGAGCGCTCGGTAAGCTCGACGCCTTCGATCAGCGAGATCAGGCCGGGATCGGCCGTGGCGCGGGCCTCGGCCGGAACGGCATCGAGCGCGCGCTGAAGATTATCGGCGATGTCGAGCACGTCGCGGGCAAAGCCGGTGATGCCGTAGAGGCGGGCGTCGGCGACCTCCTTGGTGGTACGCTTGCGCAGATTCTCCATCTCGGCCAGCGTCCGCAGCATGCGGTCACGCGCCTCGGCGGCTTCCTTCTGCAACTGCTCGACCGAGCCGGGCTCGGGATCGTCGGGCATGATGTAGGGTTTTGACACCACGGGCTCGCCGGTCGCGGCAGTCGTGTCTTCGGGTTGCCGGTCTTGCTCGGTCATCGGCTCTAATCTCGAACTCGTTTCCAGGGATTGTTGGCCCGGATATCGTGCCTAGAGCGCCGAAAATCAAGCGCCCGTGATCGGCGGAAACGCCGATCAGCCTCCCAAAAGACGGCTGACGATGCGGGCCGCGTAGTCCACGGTCGGGATCACGCGGGCATAATTCAGCCGGGTTGGCCCGATCACGCCCAAAACACCGACAATATGGCCGGCGGCATCCCGATAGGGCGAGATGATCGTAGAGGAGCCGGACAAGGAAAACAGTTTGTTCTCGGAACCGATGAAGATACGCACGCCCTCAGCGGTCTCGGCACGCCCCAGCAGGTCGATCACGCCGCGCTTGGTCTCGAGATCGTCGAACAGCAGGCGCACCCGTTCCAGATCCTCCAGCGCATGCAGGTCTTCGAGCAGATTGGCGTGGCCGCGGACGATGAGCTGGCGATCCTCGTTCTCGCCGCCGGACCAGCTGGCGATGCCGGCGGAAATCACCTTCTGTGCGAGCTGATCGAGCTCGGCGCGGGCCTCTCCAAGTGCCGTCTCGAGCTCGAGCCGCGCCTCGGCCAGGGTGCGGCCGCGGATGCGCGCATTGAGGAAATTGCCGGCCTCGGTGATCGCCGAGGAGGGAACTCCGGGGGGCAGCGACAGCACGCGGTTTTCGACCTGGCCGTCCTCGCCGACCAGGATCACCAGCGCCTTTTCCGGTTCCAGACGGACGAATTCGATGTGTTTCAGCCGCGCATTGGATTTCGGCGTCAGCACCACCGCGGCGGCGCGGGTCAGGCCCGACAGCCGCGTCAGCGCCTGGTCCAGCGCCGCCTCGACCGATTGCGCCTGGCCGACGGTGGCAAGCTGGCTCTGGATCGACTGCCGCTCGGCCTCGTTGAGGTCGCCGACCTGCATCAGGGCATCGACGAAGAACCGCAGGCCGAGTTCCGTCGGCAGCCGACCGGCGGAGGTGTGCGGGGCGTAGATCAGGCCGAGCTGTTCCAGATCGGCCATGACGTTGCGGACCGAGGCCGGCGACAGCGGCATGGCGATGAGGCGCGAGATATTGCGCGAGCCCACGGGCTCACCGGTCGCGAGGTAACTTTCGACAATTTGACGAAAGATGTCGCGAGAACGCTCGTTGAGCTGGGCGAGGCCTGCGCGCGGCGCGATCAGATGGATCGGATCGTGATGGGCCACAGACGGTAACTCCTCTCAGATGCTCATAATTTGTCCATCCAGGAGGGTTCTGACAAGCGTCGCGTTTGCAGGGTGGAGAACCGGGGGTGAAAAAGCCTTGTCCTTTCCCCTTGCCGCATACCCTCACCCCACCTACAAGCACCGCGAATAGCCCTAACCTGCGAGTTTTGGAGGATTTCCCATGCGGCCAAGCCGCCGTGCGCCCGACGAATTGCGCCCCGTGACGCTGGAGCGCGGCGTGGTCAAATATGCGGAAGGCTCCTGCCTGGTGAAATTCGGCGACACCCATGTGTTGGTCACCGCCACGCTGGAAGATCGCCTGCCGCCGTGGCTGAAGGGCCAGGGCCGCGGCTGGGTCACCGCCGAATATGGCATGCTGCCGCGCGCGACCTCCGAACGCACCCGCCGCGAGGCCTCCGCCGGCAAGCAAAGTGGCCGCACCGTCGAGATCCAGCGCCTGATCGGCCGCTCGCTTCGCACCATCGTCGATCTCGAAGCGCTCGGTGAGCGCCAGATCACGGTCGATTGCGACGTGCTCCAGGCCGACGGCGGCACGCGCACGGCCTCGATCACCGGCGCCTGGGTCGCGCTCGCCGATTGCATCAACTGGATGAAGGCGCGCAACATGATCAAGGCCAATGTGATGCGCGACAACGTCGCTGCGATCTCCTGCGGCATCTACAACGGCACGCCCGTGCTCGATCTCGACTATGCCGAGGATTCGGAAGCCCAGACCGACGCCAATTTCGTCATGACCGGCGACGGCCGCATCATCGAGGTGCAGGGCACCGCGGAACGCGAGCCGTTCACGCAGGACGAGTTCCTGAAGCTGATCGCCCTGGCGCAAAAGGGCATCGCGCGTCTCGTGGACTTGCAGAAACTGGCTGTCGCGTAGTCAATAAGCCCATGCACCGCCGAATCACCGGAAAGCTGGTCATCGCCACCCATAATCCCGGCAAGCTCGCCGAGATGAAGGAGCTGCTCGCGCCGTACGGCATCGAGGCGGTGTCGGCCGGAGAGCTCGGCCTCGGCGAGCCCGACGAGACCGGCAACGATTTCCGCAGCAATGCCGCGATCAAGGCGATCGCGGCAGCGCGGGCGACCAAGCTTCCCGCCTTTGCCGACGATTCCGGCATCGTGGTCGACGCACTCGACGGCGCGCCGGGCATTTTCTCCGCGCGCTGGGCTGGACCTTCCAAGGATTTCGCCGCGGCGATGGCGCAGATCGAGCGCCTGTTGCAGGAGCGCGGCGCCACCACGCCGGACAAGCGCAAAGCGCATTTCGTCTCCGCGCTCTGCGTCGCCTGGCCCGACGATCATCTCGAAGAGGTCGAGGCGCGCGTCGACGGCACGCTGGTCTGGCCGCCGCGCGGCACCGCCGGCTTCGGCTACGACCCGATGTTCCTGCCGGACGGCCACAGCCGCACCTTCGGCGAGATGGACAGCATCGAGAAGCACGGCCTGCCGCCGCTCGGCCTTGGCCTATCGCATCGCGCCCGCGCCTTCGTGAAACTGGCGGAGATCTGCCTTGAGCCGCGCTAAGGAAGCCTTCGGCGTCTACGTGCACTGGCCGTTCTGCCTGTCGAAATGCCCGTATTGCGACTTCAACAGCCATGTCCGCCACGCTGCGATCGACGAGGCGCGCTTCGCCTCCGCCTTCGCGCGCGAGATCGCAGCCACCGCCGAGCGCTCGCCCGGCCGTGAGGTCACCTCGATCTTTCTCGGCGGCGGCACACCGTCGTTGATGCAGCCCTTAACGGTCGGCGCGGTGCTCGATGCGATCGGCAAGCACTGGACCGTCGCCGGCGATGTCGAGGTGACGCTGGAGGCGAATCCGACCAGCGTCGAAGCCACGCGCTTTGCCGGCTATCGCACCGCCGGCGTCAACCGCGTCTCGCTCGGCGTGCAGGCGCTCGACGATGCCTCGCTGAAAGCGCTGGGCCGCCTGCACAGCGCGCGCGAGGCGCTCGATGCCGTCGCCATAGCGCGCCGCTCGTTCGATCGCTATTCGTTCGATCTGATCTACGCCCGTCCCGACCAGACGCCGGCGATGTGGGCCGATGAGCTGCGTCTCGCCATCGACGAAGCGGCCGAGCATCTGTCGCTCTATCAATTGACGATCGAGGAAGGCACGCCGTTCTTCGGCCTGCACCAGGCCGGCAAATTGAAGACGCCGGACGAAGCGGTGGCGCGCGCGCTTTACGACGTCACGCAGGAGACCTGCGACAAGCTCGGGCTGCCCGCCTACGAGATCTCCAATCACGCACGGCGCGGCGCCGAGTGCCGGCACAATCTGGTCTATTGGCGCGGCGAGGAATATGCCGGCATCGGCCCCGGCGCGCATGGCCGGCTCGACATCGACGGCGTCAGGCACGCCACCGCCACCGAGAAGCGTCCCGAGGCCTGGCTGATGCGGGTCGAGACCAATGGCCATGGTGTCGTCACCGACGATCTGCTCAACAGCGAAGAGCGCGCCGACGAATTTTTGCTGATGGGACTGCGCCTCGCCGAAGGCATCGACCCCGAGCGCTACAAAGCCCTCTCCGGCCGCCCGCTCGATCCCAAGCGCATCGCGCTGCTGCGCGAGGAAGGCGCGATCACGGTGGATGCGACGGGCCGCTTGCGCGTGACGAGCAGCGGTTTTCCGGTGCTGGATGCAGTGGTCGCGGATCTCGCGGCATAACGCGCTGCCGTAGGGTGGGCAAAGCGAAGCGTGCCCACGAATTCCATGCGATTAGCTGAGAGATGGTGGGCACGGCGCGAAGCGCGCCTTTGCCCACCCTACGGCACTGTCGTCCCGAACTACGCCCCAAAACTCTTCGGCGAGCCCGCGACGGCAACGCCGCCACCCTGGGTCACCTTCATCACCGCAAGCCCGCGCTCGTTGGTGCCGTCCGCACGGAAACGAAACAGGCCGTCGATGCCGGCAAAGCCGGACGGATTGGTCAGTACGTCGGACGAGAAGCGCGTGGTGCCTTGCGTGCGCGCCAGCGCGGCGACGAGGGCGACCGCGTCATAGGCCAGCGTTGCCGTGCGAATCGGTTCGGCGCCGTATTTGGTGCGGTAGCGGCCGGAGAAGGCGCGGAAGCCGGCCGGATCGGGCGCGGCATAGAGGCCGCCTTGCAAGCTCGCATTCGCATAAACCCGCGGATTGTCCCACAGGCCGGTGCCGAGCAACTGGATGTTGCGTAAGTTCGCGCCCGCCGCGGTCATCGCATCTGCGACCGTCACCACGGCATCGCCGTCATCGGCAATGAACAACGCATCCGCGCTGCCGAGTTGCTGCGCCACGGTGCGCGCCGGCGTGGCACGATCGGCGCCGTATTTTTCGAACGCGACGATGCGCCCGCCGCGGCGTGGCACGGCCGCTTTCACCGCGGCCTCGACGACATTGCCATAGGCATTGTCGGGCACCAGCACGGCGACGGAGCGCTTTCCGATGCTGGCGGAATATTCGACGATGCGGTTGACGTCGGACTCCGGCAGGAAGGAGAGCAAATAGACGCCGCGGCCGGCGATGCTGGAATCGGTCGAGAACGCCATCACGGAAATGCCGCGCGTGCGCGCGACTTGCGCCACCGCCGGCACCGATTGCGCGAACAGCGGTCCCAAAATGATCTCGGCGCCTTCGTCGACGGCCTGCTGCGCGGCGCCCTGCGCGCCTTGCGGGCTGCCATTGTCATCCTTGATCAGCAGCTGGATGTTCGGGTTCTGGAACTCGGCCAGCGCCATCTCGGCGGCGTTGCGCATGGATTGCGCGGCCAAGCCGGCATTGCCGGCGGCCGAGAGCGGCAGAATCACGGCGACCTTCACGCCGCCGGTGCCGGCGGTCGTCGCCTGTTGCGGGGGACCTGCGGGCTGAGCCGGCGGCGTCGAGTTCGAGAAGGGGTTGGAAAACTGGCTCAGGCTCTGCTGCACGCCGGCGCAGGCCGACAGCAGTGGCGTGCCGAGCAACAGGCCGAGCGCGCTCCGGCGGGTCGCCCCTGACATCAGGGACCCCGGAACGGGAGATTTTGGATAACGCGGGCCCACCATTTCAGCTTCTCTTCTGACCCGTCGGCGCCGGCGGGTCACGACATTCTTTCCACGACACAAGCCACGGATTCAGGCATATTGTCGGCAAATAGTTAACCGAAACAAAAGGATAATAGCCGCTTAACGCGGCCGCCTTGCTGTCCCGGCAGCTGTTTGCCCTCGCTCATTCAGCATCAAGGCGGCGTTTCGGTCGCGAATATGGCGCGAGAGCCCTCACGCCCTCTCGGCGTGATCCTGGATCGATCACATTCCCGTCCGTTCCTCGCCCCTCACATCGGCGCGATCTTTTTCGGCGAACCGGTTCCCAGCCCTGCGGATCGTGCCTAAGTTGACTTCATTATGCGCGCAAAGCCGGTCCCGATAAATACGCCTGAAGCTCAAGACGCCGCCTCGCGCGGTTTCTGCATCGATGCCCATCGGCTTGCGGCGCCGAAGGCGGCACCGGGCCTCCATCTGGTCGCAACCCCCATCGGCAATCTCGGCGACATCACGCTGCGGGCGCTCCAGACCCTCGCCGGCGTCGATGTCATCGCCTGCGAGGACACCCGCATCACCCGGCGCCTGACCGAGCGCTACGCCATCGCCGCGCAGCTCAAGCAATATCACGAGCACAATGCGGAAGCCGCGCGCCCGAAAATCCTGGAGGCGCTGGGGCAGGGCGGCTCGATTGCGCTGGTCTCCGACGCCGGCACGCCGCTGATCTCCGATCCCGGCTTCAAGCTGGTGCGCGAGGTCTGCGCCGCCGGCCATGCGGTGTATGCCCTGCCCGGCCCGTCCTCGGTGCTGGCGGCGCTGTCGGTGGCGGCACTGCCAACCGACCGCTTCTTCTTCGAAGGCTTTTTGCCGGCGAAATCCGCCGCGCGAAAGGCGCGCTTGACCGAGCTCGCACGCATCGATGCGACGCTGGTGATGTTCGAATCCGGCAACCGCGTGCAGGACACGCTGGCCGAGCTCGCCGAGATCATGGGCACGCGCGAGGCCGCGATCTGCCGCGAGCTGACCAAGCTGCACGAGGAGATCTCGCGCGCTCCGTTGAGCCAGCTGGCGCGCGAGGCCGATACGCTGGAGACGCGCGGCGAGTTCGTGCTGGTGATCGCGCCGCCGGCGGCCGACGCCGAGATGCTGACGTCGGATGCGCTGGACGGTCTGTTGCGCGAACAGCTTGCCGCGCACAGCGTCAAGGATGCCGTGGCGCATGCGGTCGCGCTCTCCGGCCGCCCGCGCCGCGAGGTCTATGCCCGCGCGCTCGAGCTTGCAAAAGACTTAAGGGGCGGCGATGGCGAAGACTGAGGTCCCGGTGGAACCGAAGGTCGCCTCGCCCGAACGCGTCGCCGCGTTTCACACCGGCATCTCCGCGGAGAGCCGCGCAGCGGCCTATCTGATGGCCAAGGGCTACCGCATCCTCGCAAAGCGCTACCGCACCCCGCATGGCGAGATCGACATCGTGGCACGCCGCCGCAATCTGATCGCCTTCGTCGAGGTCAAGGCGCGGGCCACGCTGGATGACGCGGCCTTCGCCGTGACGCCGCGCCAGCAGCAGCGCATCATCGACGCCGCGCAAGGCTGGCTCGTGGCGCATCCCGAGCATGCCGAATTCGAATTGCGATTCGACGCCATGCTGATTGCGCCGCGCTCACTTCCGCGCCATGTGTTGGCGGCATTCGACGCCTCGACCTGAAAGGCAGACCATGAAACTTAACGTCGCCGTCCAGATGGACCCCATCGCCCGCATCAACATCAAGGGCGATTCCACCTTTGCGCTGCTTCTGGAGGCGCAGAAGCGCGGCCACGGCCTGTCCTATTATACGCCCGACAAGCTCTCGATGGTCGGCGAGGACATCGTGGCGCCGGTTCAGCTCCTGACCGTGCGCGACGAGCCCGGCGATCACTTCACGCTCGGCGAGCCCAGGCGCGAGGCGCTGAACGGCTTTGACGTGGTGCTGCTGCGCCAGGATCCGCCGTTCGACCTCGCCTACATCACCTCGACGCATCTTCTGGAGCGCATCCATCCGAAGACGCTGGTGGTCAACGATCCCGCTTCGGTGCGCAACGCGCCGGAAAAGCTGTTCGTGATGAAATTTCCGCAGCTGATGCCGCCGACGCTGATCTCGCGCGACTTAGATGAGATCAACGGCTTCCGCGACAAGCATGGTGCGGTCGTCATGAAGCCGCTGCATGGCCATGGCGGCGCGGCGGTGTTCCGCGTGATGCCGCAGGACATGAATTTCGGTTCGCTGTTCGACATGTTCTCGGTGACGTTCCGGGAGCCCTGGGTGATCCAGCAATTCATCCCCGAGGTGAGGCACGGCGACAAGCGCATCATCCTGGTCAACGGCGAGTTCGCCGGCGCCGTCAACCGCGTGCCGGCCGCCGACGACCTCCGCTCCAACATGGTGCGCGGCGGCGCGGCGCAGGAGACCGAGCTCACCCCGCGCGAGCGCGAGATCTGCGCCACGGTCGGACCGGCGCTGCGCGAGCGCGGCCTGTTGTTCGTCGGCATCGACGTCATCAACGGCAACCTCACCGAGATCAACGTCACCTCGCCGACGGGCATCCGCGCCATCGCGCGCCTCGGCGGCCCGGATGTTGCGGCGAAGGTCTGGGACGTGATCGAACAGAAGCGGGCGAAGTAGCACTCTGCAATGATGACGTTGCGGAGCGCGCGAACTCTCCTCAGCGTCGTCCCGGCGAACGCCGGGACCCATACCGCGGAATCTATCCGGGGAGCTTGGTCGCGGTACCGGGCGCTCAATCTTCGTCAAACTGCTCCCTGGGGTTATGGGTCCCGGCGTTCGCCGGGACGAGACCGATGTTGTGGAGCGCGCTGCGATCTCATTGGCATGATCGCACCCACACACCACTAACCACCCATTCACCATGACGCCGCGCATGTCATTCGAACGGACGTTCCGTACTGCGTGAATCTACGGGGCTGCTGGCCGACCGGATAACGCCGCGTTCACCATCTGCCGAAAACCAGCATCGAGGCCGGCCATCGCATTCGGCCTCGCAACACCCCTTATACTTTTACTCCCTACTCATCGACACGGGGAACCCGCCAGGTGCGGTTCGAGTGCCCCGCGTAAGAGTAGAAGCGTATGAATACCGCACGCATTGTCGTTCTCGTCATCGCGCTGGGCGCCGGTGGTGTCGCTGCGTATCTGGCGAGCGGCTTCGACAACAAGCCCGCGCCCGTCCTGCCCGTCGCCGAGAAGCTGCCGACCGTCGAGGTCCTCGTCGCCAAGTCCGACATCGGGCTCGGCCAGGCCGTGAAGCCCGAGGACCTGCAATGGCAGGCCTGGCCGGCAGCGACCGCGAGCAGCGCCTTCATCCGCCGCGACAGCAGGCCCGAGGCGCAGACGCAGATCGCCGGCTCGATCGCCCGCGTCCCCCTGATGCAGGGCGAGCCGATCCGGGAGCAGAAGCTGGTCAAGGCCGACGGCTCCGGCTTCATGGCCGCGATCCTGCCCGCCGGGATGCGCGCCGTTTCCACCGAGATTTCAGCCGAGACCGCCGCTGGCGGCTTCATCCTTCCGAATGACCGCGTCGACATCGTCCTGACTCGCCGTCTGAAGAACCCCGACGGCGCCAACAACAACGGTCCGACCGGCGGCAACGACCTCGTCCTGTCCGAGGTCATCCTGACCAACATCCGCGTGCTCGCGATCGACCAGGCGCCGAAGGAGAAGGACGGCCAGAACGCCGTCGTCGGCAAGACCGTCACGCTCGAGCTTCGGCCCGACCAGGTCGCAGTGCTCGCAGCCGCGCGCCAGGGCGGCACGCTCCAGCTCGCGCTGCGGAGCATCGTCGATGCCAACGCAGTCGACGGCACGCCCGAGGACCAGGGGATCAAGCGTGCGGGCGGCGTGAACGTGATCCGTTACGGGGTGCAGGCACGGCAATTGACGTCACAGAAGTGATGATGGGGAAAGCATGAACTACGGGGATGATCGGATGGGCCTGCGCCTTCGGGGGAAGCGCACGCGCTCGTTCTGGACGGGGACGACGCTGGTGCTGGGGCTGCTCGCAGCCCCCGACCTCGTCAGCGCGACGGATGCGCCGGTCGGCGACCAGGCGCCGATGCAGGCACCGGATCTCGGCGTGTCGTCGGTCGGGACCATCGCGTCGGCGAAGACGCGTTTTCTCTCGCTTGGCGTCGGCAAATCCGTCGTCATCGACCTGCCGCGCGAGGTCAAGGACGTGCTGGTGGCCGATCCCAAGATCGCCAATGCAGTGATCCGCTCGGCCCAGCGCGCCTATATCATCGGCGGCCAGGTCGGCCAGACCAACGTCGTGTTCTTCACCGCCGACGGCCAGCAGGTCGCCTCCTATGACATCGCAGTGAAGCGCGACCTCAACGGCATGCGCGCGGCCCTGCGCCAGTCGCTGCCGGGCGTCCAGATCGAAGGCGTCGGCGACAGCGTGATGCTGACCGGATCGGTGTCGAGCCCAGTCGAGGCCCAGCAGGCCGGCGAGGTCGCCGCAAAACTGGTCGGCGGCTCGGACAAGGTCGTCAACAGCATCGTCGTGCGCGGCCGCGACCAGGTGATGCTCAAGGTCGTCGTCGGCGAAGTGCGCCGCGACATCGTCAAGCAGCTCGGCGTCGATCTCAGCGCCAGCCTGAACGCCGGCACCGCGGTGGTGAATTTCAACAATTCCAACCCGTTCTCGGTCTCGGGCGGACCGATCGTCGGCAGCAACGGGCTCGGCGTCGCCGGCCTCGCCAAGGGCGTCGCCACCGTCAGCGCCACCATGCGCGCGATGGAAAGCGCCGGCGTCATGCGCACGCTCGCCGAACCGAGCCTGACCGCGATCTCGGGCGAATCCGCCACCTTCATCGCCGGCGGCGAATTCCCGATCCCGGCAGGCTATTCCTGCGATCCGGTCACCCACGTCTGTACCACCCAGGTCACCTACAAGAAGTTCGGCATCTCCCTGAACTTCACTCCCGTCGTGCTCAGCGAAGGTCGCATCAGCCTGCGCGTGATGACCGAGGTCTCGGAGCTGTCGAATACGAATTCGATCACGTTGACGCAGGCGGTGTCCTCGACCTCGAGCAACTCGATCACCATCCCCTCGATCCAGACTCGCCGCGCCGAGACGACGCTGGAAATTCCCTCGGGCGGCTCGATGGCGATGGCCGGCCTGATCCAGCAGCAGACCAAGCAGGCGATCAACGGCCTGCCCGGCGTCGACCAGGTGCCGATCATCGGCGCGCTGTTCCGCAGCCAGGACTTCGTCAACAACGAGACCGAGCTGATGGTGATCGTGACGCCCTATGTGGTGCGCGCGGTCGCCCAGAAGGAATTGGCGCGGCCCGACGACGGCTTCGCGCCGGCCTCGGACGCGCAGACCGCACTGCTCGGCCGCATGAACCGCCTCTATGGCATCGCGCGTCGCGTCGATCCGATCGCCGGCGCGCCCGGCGATTTCGGCTTCATCATCGACTGAGACGAACGGACGGCTGGGGAACGGGGCGGGAATCGGGGCAAGAGGGGACGAAGCGATGACGAAGACCACAGCCGATCGACGTCGCAATCTAGGCGCCGCGCTGGCACTGACGGGGCTCTCCGTCATGCTGGGCGCCTGCAACACCACCGGCGAGATCGTCACCCAGACGGTGCCGACCGACTATCGCCAGCGCCACCCGATCGCGGTGCAGGAAGGCAAGAAGTCGATCGTGATCTTCGTCGGCAAGGCGAGGGGCGGCCTGTCCGCCGCGCAGCATTCGGACGTCGCGGGCATCGCCCGGGACTGGGTGCGCGAAGGTACCGGCTCCGTCGTCGTCGACGTTCCCGTCGACGCTGCGAATTCGCGCGCGGCGGCTGCGACCTATCGGGAAATCCGTTCCGTGCTCGCATCCGGCGGCGTGCCGTCGCGTGCCATCGTCCAGCATCCCTATCGCCCTGAAGATCCCGGGCTGCTGCCCACCATCCGCCTGAGCTATTCGAAGATCGCCGCGGTCGCCGGCCCCTGCGGGCTGTGGCCGGAAGACCTCGGCCCCAACATCCTCGATCCCGGCTACAACGAGAACCGGCCCTACTTCAATCTGGGCTGCGCCAGCCAGCGCAATCTCGCCGCGATGATCGACAATCCGGCCGACCTCGAGCAGCCGCGATCCGAGACGCCGGCCTATACCGCGCGGCGCGACATCGCCTTTGATCGCTACCGCAAGGGCACTGCGATCTCGACTCCCAATTCCGAGGCCGACAGGGCCAAGCTCAGCGACACAGGCAAATGACGGGCATCCACGACGAAGAAGCGGACGATCCGCAGCACCCCGAGGAACACATTGCGCCGGTTCCCCGCATTTCGGTGCAGGCCTTTTGCGAGACCGAGAAGACGCTGGCCGCGGTAACCGCGGCCGGGCAGGACCGCCGGCTCGCCAAGGCGCACCTCACCGCCAAGGACGGTGGCCTTGCCGCGGCGATCGAAGTCTATGAATCGATGCCGACGCCGAACGTGATCGTGATCGAATCCGACGGCACGCGCGACATCCTCGAGGGACTGGACGACCTCGCCGGCGTCTGCGACCCCGGCACACGCGTGGTCGTGATCGGCAATCCCAACGACACCGCGCCCTATCGCGAGCTGGTGCGCCGCGGCGTCAACGATTATGTGGTGGGACCGGTCGAAACCCTCGACGTGGTCCGCTCCATCTGCAGCCTGTTCTCGGCCTCCGAGGCCATCATCACCGGCCGCGTCATCGCGGTGGTGGGCGCCAAGGGCGGCGTCGGCGCCTCCACCGTCGCGCACAATTTGGCCTGGACCATCGCCCGTGACCTCGCGCTCGATTCCGTCGTGATCGACCTCGACCTCGCCTTCGGCACCGCGGGCCTCGACTACAACCAGGACCCGGTGCAGGGTATCGCCAACGCGGTGCTGTCGCAGGACCGGCCGGACACGGCGCTGATGGAGCGCCTGCTCTCCAAATGCACCGAGCGCCTCAGCCTGCTCGCGGCGCCTGCCACCCTCGACCGCGTCTACGATTTCGGCGCCGAAGCTTTCGACGCCGTGTTCGACACGCTGCGCATGACCACGCCCTGCATCGTGCTCGACGTTCCCCACCAATGGTCCGGCTGGACGCGGCGCGCGCTGGTGAACGCCGACGACATCGTCATCGTGGCCGAGCCCGATCTCGCCAATTTGCGCAACACCAAGAACATGCTGAGCGTGCTGAAGGCGGCGCGGCCGAACGACCGGCCGCCGCTGTATTGCATCAACCAGGTCGGCATGCACAAGCGCGCGGAGATCGAGGTCAAGGCGTTCGCCAAGACCATGGAAAGCCAGCCGATCGCGATGATCCCGTTCGATTCAAAGCTGTTCTCCACCGCCGCCAATAACGGCCAGATGATCGCGGAGGTCTCCAAGAACCACCGCACCACCGAGCTGTTCCAGAACATGGCGAACCGCCTCGCCGGCCGCGGCGAGGTGAAGAAGCCGAAGCGCTCGCTGCTCGGACCGCTGCTGAAGAAGTTGAAGGGCAAGTCAAGCCGCAACTCGGCGCCGCATCGCAAGGCGTCGTAAGCGTACACCAAAAGGGGCGGACTACTTATCCGCCCGCTGCTGCTTCTTCGCCAGCAGCTGCCGCAGCGCCGCGACCTTGGCCGCGGCCTGGTCCGGCGGCAAATCTGCCTTCACGAGGATTTCGGCCTCGGCCTCGCGGCCCTGCAATCCCAGCACGAGCGCGAGATTGGCGCGGACCCGCGCATCGTTCTGATTGCGCTGATAAGCGCGGCCGAGCACCTGTTCGGCCTTCGGCAGATTGTTTTGCAGCATATAGGACAGGCCGAGATTGGACAGCACGGTCGGCTCGTCCGGCACGATCTTCAACGCCGCGGCATAATATTGCTGCGCCTCCTCGTTGCGGCCGAGCTGATCGAGCGCCGCACCTTGCGCCGACAGGATGCGCCAGTCCGGATCCTCCGGCGCATGCGCGCGGCTGAGGACGTCGAAGGCCTGCTGGAAATTGCCGCTGTCGGCGAGCGCGCGGCCATAGCCGGCGAGCAGCGCCTTGTTGCTGGGATGGGCGAGCACCGCCTGCTCCATGACCGCAACCGCCTGCGCGCGCTGGCCGGTCTCGCGCAGCGCCTTGCCGTAGGCGAGCGCAACGTTGGGATCACTGGGCTTGGCGCGATAGCGCTCGCGCAACGCATCCATGTCGGACCTGGCGTCAGCCTTGGCGTCGGCCTTGACAGCCGTTTCCGATCTAACGCCAAGCGCGCCGGTCACATCCTCGATGCCGGCGGTCTGGCAACCGCCGAGGACGAGCACCAGGAGTGCGGGAAGCAGCAATCTCGCCGGGGAAGAGGCGAGGGACGAACGCTTGGACATACTCTGATCACTCGGCAACTGATCAGAGATGCTTACCGATTAACGCTAAAGTCCCGTTAAGGACGCGGCCTGTGTGACCTCAAAGCATGATCCGGAAAGTGCGCAGCGGTTTTCCGGAAAGATCATGCTTAAATAACAACCTAAAGCGCGATGACGATTGGTCCTCATCGCATCGCGCTTTAGTCGGTGAACTCGGCACCGAATTCGCAGCCGATGCGCCAGCGCAGGCGGCATTGGCGGGAATAATCAGGTGCGAAAATGATGGTGAATTGCGGCGGCACTTCCAGGAATTCCGCCACCACCTTCACGCCGCCATCCGAAATATCGGTGATCGTGCAGTCCCGCGGCAGCGAGCCCGCGCCAAAATGGATCTTGGCGAGCCGGCTGCATACCCGACGTTCGCTTCTCCGGCGATTTGCAAGCATTTGAATTGTTCACCCGTTAGACCACGGCCCATCCCGCAGCCTCAGGAATAGCGGACATTCGTTGGAATGTGCTGAGGACAGAAGCCGGCATTCGAGGCTTAGTGTCGGCGTGGCGTTTACGATTGGTTAGGGCTTGCTCGCCCTCCGGGATCGTTCCCGTATTGTTCTTGCGGAGAAGGTCCGTCTCTGCTACCCCTAATTGTGCGAGAGGGGCAGGCTGGTTTGAGCATGGTTCAGCGGGTTTCCACCGTCGCCTTCGAGGGGATCGAGGCCCGTGCGGTCGACGTGCAGGTGCAGGTCGCGCCGGGCCTGCCGGCATTTGCCATCGTCGGCCTGCCGGACAAGGCGGTGTCGGAGGCGCGCGAGCGGGTGCGCTCGGCGCTGATCGCCTCAGGGTTGGCGCTGCCGGCGCGGCGGATCATCGTCAACCTGGCGCCGGCCGACCTCCCGAAGGAAGGCAGCCATTACGACCTGCCGATTGCACTCGGCTTGATGGCGGCGATCGGCGCGATCCCGCGGGATGCGCTGACCGGCTTCACCGTGCTCGGCGAGCTCGGCCTCGACGGCTCGATCGCGCCCGTGGCCGGCGTTCTTCCCGCCGCGTTCGGCGCCAATATGCGCGAGGAAGGGCTGATCTGCCCGGCCTCGTGCGGCTCCGAAGCGGCATGGGCGAGCCCGGACATCCAGATCATCGCGGCAAGCTCGCTGATCCAGATCGCCAACCACTTCAAGGGCACCCAGGTGCTGTCGCGGCCGTCACCGAAGGTGCATGAGCCCGCCGCCTCCACGCTCGACCTGCGCGACATCAAGGGCCAGGAAAGCGCCAAGCGCGCGCTGGAGATCGCGGCCGCCGGCGGGCATCATTTGCTCATGATCGGGGCGCCCGGCGCCGGCAAATCGATGCTGGCGGCGCGCCTGCCCTCGATCCTGCCGCCGCTGTCACCGAGCGAACTGCTCGAGGTCTCGATGATCGCCTCCGTTGCCGGCGAAATCGAGGGCGGCGCGCTGACGGCCAAGCGGCCGTTCCGCTCGCCGCATCATTCCGCGAGCATGGCCGCGCTCACCGGCGGCGGCATGCGCGCAAAGCCCGGCGAGATCTCGCTGGCACATCAGGGCGTGCTGTTCCTCGACGAATTGCCGGAGTTCGATCCGCGCGTGCTGGATTCGCTCCGGCAGCCGCTGGAGAACGGCGAGGTCGCGGTGTCGCGCGCCAATCATCGCCTCACTTACCCTGCCCGCTTCATGCTGGTCGCGGCGATGAATCCGTGCCGCTGCGGCAACGCGTTCGAGCCGGGCTATGCCTGCAAGCGCGGCCGCGTCGACCGCTGCACCGGCGACTACCAGGCGCGCATCTCCGGCCCGCTGATGGACCGTATCGACCTGCGCATCGAAGTTCCTGCCGTGACCGCAGCCGACTTGATCCTGCCGCCCCCGGCGGAAGGCTCCGCCGAAGTCGCCGCCCGCGTGGCGGCGGCGCGCGACATCCAGCTCGCGCGTTATGCCGATGCCGGCCTGCCCCGTGTCCGCACCAATGCCGAGGCTCCTGCCTCTGTGCTGGAGGAGATCGCAAAGCCGGACGCGCAGGGCCAGAAGCTGCTGCGCGACGCCGCCGAGACCATGCGGCTGTCGGCGCGCGGCTATCACCGCGTGCTGCGGGTGGCGCGCACGCTGGCGGACCTCGATCGCGCCGACAAGATCGGCCGGCTGCATCTCGCCGAAGCGCTGTCCTACCGCGCACTCGCGGAGGATGTGCGCCAGATGGCTTGATCATTCCGCGCATCAACCCGGCGGTAACGAGTTTCCTTTACGCTCTGCAAACCATAAGGCCCAATGAGTTCCCCGGGCCTCGGCGAGTAGAGTGTCATGTTGCGTTTCAAGATCCTGGCCTCGGTTGTTCCCTTGTTGGCGGCTGCGGTGTTCGCCCGCGCGGAGATCGGATCGGTCTCGCATCCCTGCATCGCCCTCGGCGAAACCTCGGTCGAGCTCACCTCCCTGTTCTGGACCGCCGGCGTCCATGTCGCCTTCACCGAGGATCCCGCCCGGGCCACGGTGCGGGTTCAGATCACCGACGATGCCGATACAGCGGACTTCGCCGTGGTCGACGACGGTCTCGGTTCCGAGCCGGATTCCTGTCAGGCCAATCCCTCGACGCGCCTCGTCTCGATTGCCGCTCAGCCCGTCGATGGCGGCCAGGTGATCTATCTCTCCACCGAAGGGCCGGCGGATTACCGCATCTATGTGCGCTCGAAGTCGTTCTCGCAGCGCGAGGCCGCGGCGCTGATCGTCGGCGCCCATGGCGGCCATCGCCCGCTCCCGCTCCAGGCCGCCTCGCTCTGAGCCGTTAACACCTGGTCAACCCTGTTTGGAGGCAGCGCCAAAGCCTCAAGCTGTTCGCAAGGTCGGCGCGACATCGTCGCAGACGGCGGGTGGCGGGATTTCGAAGAAGAGTCGGGGTCGGTGGCGATGGGTCGGACGTTCCGGATCAAGGTGCGCATGCGCCGCTTCAGGCGACAGCATCCCCGCATCGCTTTCGCGATCCGCTCTTTCATGATCTTCTCGGCGACCTTCGGCGGCGCCTATGGCTTCGTGTCCGGCAGCCGGTCCGAGAACTCCGGCTACGATCCCCACACCTTTGCGATCGGCGCGAGCTTCCTGTTCGCGCTCGCCTGCCTCGGCCTTGCGACGCTGAGCATGCGCCTGCGTTTCGTGGGCAAGCGGCTGCGTACGCTCGCCGCCCACAACGAGGCGCTGATCGATCGCAATTGGGAGCTGAAGGAGGCGGAAGAACGCGCCCGCAGCCTGTTCGAGCAGCAGGGCGACCTCATCGTGCTGCGCGCTACCGATGGCCGCATCACCTTTGCCAACGAAGCCTATTGCGCGCTCGCAGGACAGGCGCGCAGCGCGCTGGTCGGCACGCGCTTCGATTTCGACGTGCTGGAGCAGGGTGACAGCGCCCGCGAGAGCAGCGGCACACGCATCCACGACCAGAAGATCGCAACCCCGCTCGGCGCGCGCTGGATCGCCTGGCGCGAAGGCTATGTCCGCCTCGATGCCGGACAGCCCGCCGAATTGCAGAGCGTGGGACGCGACGTCACCGACCGCACCGAGACCGAACGCGCTCTGTCCGACGCGCGCGACCAGGCCGACGCCGCCAACCGCGCCAAATCGCGCTTCCTCGCGATGGCCTCGCACGAAATCCGCACCCCCCTGAACGGCATCATCGGCATGGGCGGCCTCCTGCTCGACACCAATCTGACGCCGGAGCAGGCGACCTATGCCAAGGCGGTGAAAACCTCGGGCGAAGCCTTGATGGCGCTGATCGAGGAGCTGCTCGACTATTCCAAGATAGAGGCTGGCAAGCTTGATCTGGAGCAGCGTCCCTTCGCGCTCTCGACCCTGGTCGAGGAGATCACCGAGCTGCTCGCGCCCCGCGCGCAGGCCAAGGCGCTCGAGATCGCCGCCTATGTCGACGAGCGCCTGCCGCTGGAGGTGGTCGGTGATGCCGCGCGGCTGCGCCAGGTGCTGCTCAACCTCGCCGGCAACGCCATCAAGTTCACCGCGAGCGGTGGCGTCGCGCTGATCGTCGAGCCCGGCATCTGGCCGAACGAGATCAGCTTCCTGGTCCGCGACACCGGCATCGGCATTGCGCCGGAGGCGCAGCAGCGCATCTTCCGCGAATTCGAGCAGGCCGACGAGCGCGTCGCCCGCACCTATGGCGGCACCGGGCTCGGCCTTTCCATCAGCGAGCGCATCGTCAAGCGCATGGGCGGCCGGATCACGCTCGCGAGCGAGCCGGGCAAAGGCTCGACCTTCGAGATCGCGGTGCCGCTTCCGCCGTCGCAAGCCAGCGCGGGACAGACGGCCTTTCCAAGTCCCGACCTCACCGGCAAGTCGATGCTCCTCGTCGCCGACGGCATCGAGGCCTCGCTGATCGCGCGGCGCCTCGAGCGCTGGGGTGGCCAGACCTGCATGATTACGGATGCCGCGGTCGCCGAAGCGCTGCTGCCGGAACGCTCATGGCACGCGGTGCTGATCGATCGTGCGATCGGCCCTGCCGCGGCCGACCAGCTGGGCGAAATGGCCCGCGCGCATGCGTTGCAGCGCCTCGTGCTGCTGACCTCTAGCTCGCGCCACGAAAAGCTGTCCCCGGCCTTCACCGGTTTTCTGGTGAAGCCACTGCGGGCGGCCTCGCTCGCCGCGCGCCTTGCGATGACACCGGAGGTGGCCTCGCCCGATCTGGCGCCGGAACCACCGGCGGAAGCTGCCGGCGCGACGCCGGCCAAAGGAGCGACCAAGGCCCTGTCGATCCTCGTCGCCGAGGACAACGAGATCAACGCGCTGTTGATGCGCTCGCTGCTGACGAAGCTCGGCCATCGCGTCGTCATCGCCGTCCACGGCGAGGCCGCGCTGGAGTCCTGGCTCGCCGCTTCATCGGCCGGCACGCCCTATGATCTCGTGCTGATGGACATCCAGATGCCGCAGCTCGACGGCATCGAGGCGACGAAGCGAATCCGAACGCATGAGGCGGCGACCGGCGGCCACCACACGCCGATCCTTGCGCTCACCGCCAATACGCTGGTGGAGGATCGCTATGCCTGCTTCGAAGCGGGCATGAACGGATTCCTGATCAAGCCGCTCGATCGCGACAAGCTGGACGAAGCGCTGGCAGGGCTGGCGGCGTCACGGCGGCTCGCAGTCTGATCCGAAAATCTCACGGGAACCTCATCCCATCTGGCAATCGATAATTGAAATCGACCGCGTTGCGCGTCACCATCCTCCGGGGGCATTGCAGGAGGGTTTCGCGCATGAACGTGCTGTGCCGCCTCGTACTCATTGTCCTTCTCGCTGGATTTTCCCGACACGCCGCGGCCGATACGCCGGAGCTCATCGCCTCGCTCAAGCAAGGCGGCTACGTGCTGATCTTTCGGCACACCGCCACCGATGACAGCCAAAAGGACGTCTACCCCTTCAAGTTCGACGACATGAGCGCCCAGCGTCAGCTCAGCGAAAAGGGCAGGGACATGGCGCTCCAGATCGGGGCAGCGGTCAAGGACCTCGCGATCCCGATCGGCGATGTCTACACCAGCCGGCTCAACCGTGCGATCGAGGCCGGCAAGCTGATCTCCGGCCGTGAGGTCAAGCCGGTCGACGCGTTGACGGACAGCAGCAACGCCAGCGCATCGGGAATGGCAAACCCCACCGGCGCCAATGCAAAGGCCGGGCAGGCCGTGCGCCAGCTCGTCGACGCGCCGCCGAAGGCAGGCAGCAACAATTTCCTGGTCACCCACAAGACGAACATCGCCGATGCCTTCGGCAAGGAGGCCGGCGACGTCGGGGAAGGCGAGGCCTTCGTTTACAAGGCCGGCAGCTCCGGCCCCGCCACCTTTGCCGGACGCCTCAAGCCTGCAGATTGGAGCGCCAAAGCCGGCAAGTGAAGCGCCCACATTCGACCCTGATCGCTGGCGTGATGGAGGGGCCGGATTTCCCCGGCCTCTCGACGAGCCGGCTCACGTGGAGGGTATCCGGCCAACGTCTGCGCAAACCGAGATTTGCCGAGACATTGCCGAAACGCCGCAGACAGATTGACCTTGTGCGACTTGCCCCCGCACGATCGACTTGTGATACCCACGTCTTGCGAGTTCCGACTGAAAGGCTGGCGAACACGTGAGAACATCGGAAGACCGCTCATTTCTCGTATTGCTTGCCGCGGTCACGCTAGCCTTTGGCTGGGTGCTCTGGCCTTTCTCCGGAGCATTGCTGTGGGCCACGCTGCTGGCCATCATCTTCGCCCCGCTCTATCGACGCTTCCTGGAAACCCTCCCGGGAAAGCGCAACCTTGTCGCATTCTCCACCGTCGTCATCGTGGTGGTAATCGTCTTGATCCCTGTCGCGATCGTCATCGCTTCGCTCATCGACCAGGGAGGGGAGCTGTATCAGCGCGTTCAGTCGGGGGAGATCAGCTTTGCACATCCGCTTCAGCAGCTGAAATCCGCGCTGCCCGACTGGGCTGGTCCCATGGCGGATCGGCTCGCCAGCATCGATTTTTCGGCCCTGAAGGAACGCCTGTCTGGTCTGCTCGTCCCGGCCGGCCAGCAGCTGGCCGGGCACGCGATCAACATCGGTCAGTTGACCCTCGAATTCGTCGCAAGCTTGCTCGTGATGTTGTACCTGCTGTTTTTTCTGCTGCGCGACGGTGACGAGCTGAACGCACGCATCCGCGACGCCCTGCCGCTGCGTGCGAGCCACAGCGCCGAGATTCTGCATGCGTTCACCCTGGCGGTTCGCGGGACCATCAAGGGAATCATCCTCGTTGCCCTGATTCAGGGCGCGCTTGGCGGGGTGATCTTCTGGCTGCTCGGACTGACGGCGCCGCTACTGGCGGGCGCGCTGATGGCGCTGCTCTCGCTTCTGCCCGTGCTCGGCTCCGCGCTGGTATGGCTTCCGGCCGGGCTCTATCTGCTCGTGGCAGGCTCGGTCACGAAGGGAATCATCCTGCTCGCTTTCGGCACCTTCGTGATCGGCCTCGCGGACAACTTTCTCCGCCCCATCCTGGTAGGACAGTCGATCCGGATGCCGAGCTACATTGTGTTGCTCGCCACCCTGGGCGGCCTTGCGGCTTTCGGAGCAAACGGCTTCGTCATCGGCCCACTCGTCGCGGCTATGTTCCTGACGGCCTGGCAGGTCTTCGTCCGCTCGAAAGAGCAACAGGAGGTCCGGAAATGACCTGCTACGCGGCGCAAGCTATGAAGCGCGGTGCGGAGAGCTTGTCGGGCGGCCCCGGGGTGCCCTTGAAGATGGTGTCGGTCTTTGCCGCACGCTTGCAATGCGGACATACGAAGAGATGCGCAATGACCGGAACCGGCTCGTCCGCGAGCAGTTCCGAGCGGTACCACCTCATCTCGACATGGCAATCCGGGCAGGTCGGTGCTTCGAGCTGTTCCGCAGCACTTCTGAGACGATCAACCATCGAGCCCTCGCGTTTTCGAAGGTCATAGCCCAATACCTCTTGCCGGTCTGCAACAAAAGACACGCTGCACGAACGCGCAGGATCCGCCGACCGCCGCGACTACAGTCGCCTGAGCGCCACGTTCTCCACGGTGTGGTCGGCGCCCTTCTTCAGGATCAGCGTCGCGCGAGGGCGGGTCGGCAGGATATTGTCCTCGAGATTGGCGAGGTTGGTGCGCTCCCAGATCGCGATCGCGGTGGCAGTGGCTTCCTCGTCCGACAGCAGCGCGTAGCGGTTGAAGTAGGACTTTGGATTGGTGAATGCGGTGTCACGCAGCGCCAGGAAGCGCTTGATGTACCATTGCCGCAACGGGGCTTCGTCGGCGTCGATATAGACCGAGAAATCGAAGAAGTCGGAAACCACAGGCACCGCCTTGCCGTCGCGCGGCAGCTTGCCGGTCTGCAGCACGTTGACGCCCTCGACGATCAGGATATCGGGCTGGTCGATCTCGGCCCACTGGTTCGGCACGATGTCGTAGGTCAGATGCGAATAGACCGGTGCACGCACATGGCGGCGGCCGGACTTGATATCGGAGAGGAAGCTGAGCAGCAGCGGCAGGTCGTAGCTTTCCGGAAAGCCCTTCTTCTGCATGATGCCCTGCCGGTCGAGCACGGCGTTCGGATAGAGGAATCCGTCGGTGGTGATGAGTTCGACCTTCGGGCGCGGCGACCAGCGCGCCAGCAGGGCCTGGAGCACGCGGGCCGTGGTGGATTTTCCGACCGCGACCGAGCCGGCGACGCCGATGATGTAGGGCACCTTGCGGTCGCGGATATTGAGGAACTGGCGCTCCGCATAATACAGGCGCTGCATCGCATCGACATAGATCGAGAGCAGGCGCGACAACGGAAGATAAATGTCCTCGACTTCCTTGAGATCGAGGCGATCGTGCAGCGAGCGCAGCCGGTCGAACTCGCCCGGCTCCAGCGTCATCGGCGTATCGTCGCGCAGACGCGCCCACTCCTCGCGCGAATAGATGCGGTACGGATTATACTGCTGCTCGGGTGCGCGGATGTCCATAACGCGACCTTTCCCTTGGGGCTTATACTAGCCCTTACGCGACGCTTTCTCTTCCAGCCCTGACATATTCGTACGCTTGTCGAGCGCCGCTTCCACCTCTTCCAGCTTTACGCCGCGGGCCTTCAGCAAGACAAGGAAGTGATAGAGCAGGTCGGCACTCTCGGCGATCAGATGCGCGCGATCGTTTTCGACTGCTGCGATTACGGTTTCGACTGCTTCCTCACCGAACTTCTTGGCGCAATGCTCTGCGCCCTTGTCGAGGAGCTTGCGGGTATAGGACGCTTCGCCGCCGGCCGCCGCGCGGGCGTCGATGGTCTCGGCCAGATCGTGGATCGTGAAACGCGGCATCGGAATTACTCGGAAACACGCTTGGCAACACACTTGGCCACGGAGGCCATTCCCCGCTACCTCATGTAGCACTTTTACGAACGGGAGTCGTCAGGCATCGAGGCGCATGGCCAGTCCGCGCCGGGCCATGTGCTCCTTGGCTTCGCGGATGGTGAATTCCCCGAAATGGAAGATCGAGGCGGCCAGCACGGCCGTGGCGTGGCCGTCGCGGATACCGTCGACGAGGTGGTCGAGATTACCGACGCCGCCTGAGGCTATCACGGGCACGGCAACGCTGTCGGCGATCGCCCGGGTCAGCGGGATGTCGAAGCCCTGCCTCGTGCCGTCGCGATCCATCGAGGTCAGCAGGATCTCACCGGCGCCGAGCGAGACCACTTCCTGGGCATATTCGATGGCGTCGATGCCGGTCGAATTGCGACCGCCATGGGTGAAGATCTCCCAACGGTCGCCGCCGGGGCGCTTGACGCGCTTGGCATCGATCGCAACCACGACGCATTGCTCGCCGAATTTCTCGGCCGCTTCCTTGACGAACTCACGCCGGGATACTGCGGCGCTGTTGATCGAGACCTTGTCGGCGCCGGCTCGCAGCAGCGTCTTGATGTCGTTGACCTCCCGCACGCCGCCGCCGACGGTCACAGGCATGAAGCAGGCCTCCGCCGTGCGCCGGACCACGTCCAGCATGATGCCGCGATTCTCATGGGTCGCGGTGATGTCGAGGAAGGTGAGTTCGTCTGCGCCGGCGGCGTCATAGGCGATCGCGGCTTCGACGGGGTCGCCGGCATCTCTGAGATCAACGAAGTTGACGCCCTTGACGACCCGTCCGTCCTTGACGTCGAGGCAGGGGATCACGCGCACCTTGAACATGTGTCAGCTCCCAGGCGCGCGCGCATTGCGGATCAAGGTGAGGGCGGCGGCGGGATCGAGCCGGCCGTCATAGAGCGCGCGGCCGGCAATCGCGCCGGCGAGCTTTTTCGCGCGCGGTGTCAGCATGGCTTTCACATCTTCGATCGAGGCGAGGCCGCCTGAGGCGATCACGGGAATCGAGATGGCGTCGGCCAGCGCGATGGTCGCATCGAGGTTCAGGCCCTTGAGCAGGCCGTCGCGCGCGATGTCGGTGAAGATGATGGCGGCAACGCCGGCATCCTCGAAGCGCTTTGCGATCTCCAGCACCGTGACCTGCGAGGTCTCGGCCCAGCCTTCGACCGCGACGTTGCCGTCGCGGGCGTCGAGCCCGACCGCGACGCGGCCGGGGAATTTTTTCGCCGCAGCCTTCACCAGCTCCGGATCGCGCACCGCAGCGGTGCCGATGATGACGCGGGTGATGCCCTTGTCGAGCCAGCCTTCAACGGTCGCGAGATCGCGAATGCCACCACCGAGCTGCACCGGAATCTTGATCGTCTTCAGCATCGCCTCGACGGCCTCGGCATTCACCGGCTTGCCGGCAAAGGCGCCATCGAGATCGACGACATGGAGATACTCAAAGCCCTGCTCGACGAAGCTCTGCGCCTGCGCCGCCGGATTGAGGTTGAACACCGTCGCGCGCGCCATGTCGCCTTGCTCGAGCCGCACGCATTGGCCGTTCTTGAGATCGATCGCGGGAAAGAGGATCACGGTTTCCATCGCAAAAAGTTCGAGATCAGAGCGAGGCCAAAGCGCTGGCTCTTCTCGGGGTGGAATTGGGTGCCGATCGCGGTGTCCTTGCCGACGATCGCGGTGACAGGCCCGCCGTAATCGGCGCGCGCGAGCACGTCCGCCTCGTTGGCGGCATTGAGGTGGTAGGAGTGCACGAAATAAGCGTGCTGGCCTTTCGGGCCGAGCGGCAGCCTGTTCAGCACCGGATGTTCCTGCAGTACGTCGAGCGTGTTCCAGCCCATGTGCGGGATCTTCAGGCTCTCGTCGCGCGGCGTGATCTTCTCGACGTCGCCGCCGATCCAGTTCAGGCCATCGGTCGTGACGTGCTCCTTGCCGCGGGTCGCCATCAGCTGCATGCCGACGCAGATGCCGAAGAACGGCCGCGCCTTGACCCGCACCGCTTCGGTGATCGCCTCGACCATGCCATTGACGGCATCGAGCCCGCGCCGGCAATCGGCGAAGGCGCCGACGCCCGGCAGCACCAGACGGTCAGCCTCGTAGGCCTGATCGGGATCGCTGGTGACGAAAACCTTTTGCGGATTTTCGAGGCTGCGCGCGGCGCGCTCGAACGCCTTGGCGGCGGAATGCAGATTGCCAGAACCGTAATCGATGATGGCGACGCTCATCTTGACCCTCCCGGTTCTGGAAACAACCCGATGATGCCGCCGGCCGGAATCGGCGGCGGATTCGAGAATGGCTGACCCGGCACGCTGCGGGTCGGCGGCGGGCCGCCGCGATCGACGGCCCATTGATCGTTGACGATGCCGTGCTGCTTCTGGCTCCAGCGCTCGAAGAAGCGACGCTCGGCGGTGTCCTCGTCATCGCCAACCACCACGTCGAGCTGCCGCCATTTGCCGCGCGACAGCGTCCAGCGGCGCAGGCTCGAGGCCTCGAAGCCCATCAGCAGCGCGACGATGAGATCGGCGAAGAAGATCGAGCCCCGTCCGACGCCGAGGCTCGACAGTCCGGCGTTGAACGCTGCGACGAAAACCACCCAGCCGATCAGCGCCAGCCACAGCCGATTCCACAGCAGCCAGAACGGACCGAGGATCATCGCCCAGAAATGGAATCCGTCGCGCACGAACACGAACTTGTCGGTCGCGCGCAGATCGGCTCCGGCAGGGGAGGGAGCATGAACTGTGTAGACAGGCATGGTGATGCCCCGTTCCTAGGAATTCAGTGATGCCGCAAGCGGCGCGCAGCCGCTGGCCGAAAGACGTTAGCCGCCGAGCGAGCCCTTGGTGGACGGGATTTCTCCCGCCGCTTTCGGATCGATCGCGACCGCTGTGCGCAGCGCCCGCGCCAGGCCCTTGAAGCAGGACTCGGCGATATGGTGGCTGTTATCGCCATATAGGGTCTCGACGTGGAGAGTCACGCCGGCATTCATGGCGAAGGCCTGGAACCACTCGCGCACCAGCTCGGTGTCGAACTCGCCGATCTTGTCGCGGGGGAAGTCGGCCTTGAACACCAGGAAAGGGCGGCCCGAGATGTCGATGACCACACGCGAGAGCGTCTCGTCCATCGGCATGTGCACGCCGGCATAGCGGGTGATGCCCGCCATGTTGCCGAGCGCCTGCTTGACCGCCTGGCCGAGCGCGATGCCGGTGTCTTCGGTGGTATGGTGGTAATCAATGTGCAGATCCCCCACCGCCTTGACCGTGAGGTCGATGCGGGAATGGCGGGCGAGGAGATCGAGCATATGGTCGAAAAAGCCGATGCCGGTCGCGATATTGGCCACGCCGGTGCCATCGAGGTTCACGGAGACCTCGATGTCGGTTTCCTTGGTCTTGCGCTTGATCGTCGCGGTGCGCATTGAAACTAGCTCTCATCCTGGCTCGGGGGCCGAAAACGCCGGTCTTTTAACAGCCAAATGACGCCTTCGCTACCGCGGGATCGCCTTGGCAGGCCGGCACTTCCACCTATGGTGAGCAAATTGGGGCCGGAGCGGCCCGTTGTGCCCTGGTTGTCCCCTTGCCCCCGACCGCCTAAATCAGGCCGGACAACGAGGTACTTCATGCAGGATTCCCAGAACAGCTCGCCGGGCTGGCACGGCACCACGATTTTGACGGTGCGCAAGGGCGGCAAAGTGGTGGTCGGCGGCGATGGCCAGGTCTCGATCGGCCAGACCGTGATCAAGTCCAACGCTAAAAAGGTCCGCAAGCTCGGCAAGGGCGATGTGATCGGCGGCTTTGCCGGCGCGACCGCCGACGCCTTCACGCTGTTTGAGCGGTTGGAAGCCAAACTCGAGCAATATCCGGGGCAGCTGACCCGGGCCGCGGTCGAGCTGGCCAAGGACTGGCGCACCGACCGTTATTTGCGGCGGCTGGAGGCCATGATGATCGTGGCCGACAAGGACGTCTCCCTGGTGCTGACCGGCACCGGCGACGTGCTCGAACCCGAGGCCGGCGTCATGGCGATCGGCTCCGGCGGCAATTACGCGCTGGCGGCGGCACGGGCCCTGCTCGACACCGACAAGGACGCCGAGACCATCGTCCGCCGCTCCCTCGACATCGCCGCCGACATCTGCGTCTACACCAACCGGAATTTGACGATCGAGAGCCTGGCAGCGGGATAGGCCATGGCGCCCGCCTACACCTTCCGCCCGATGGCCGAGGCCGATCTGCCGATGATCCGGCGCTGGCTGGACGCGCCGCATGTCGCCGAATGGTGGCATGATCCGGAGACGCTCGAGTTCGTCAGCGGCGACCTCGAGCATCCTGACTTGGCGCAGTTCATCGTCAGCCTTGACGGTCGGTCTTTCGCCTATCTGCAGTGCTACCAGATCGGCGATTGGCATGTCAGCTTCGGCTCGCAGCCCGCGGGCACCCGCGGCCTCGATCAATTCATCGGCGAGGCCGACATGGTCGGATGCGGCCACGGCTCGGCTTTCATTCGCGCTTTCATCGATCAGCTCTTTGCCCGCGGCGTGCCGCGCATCGTGATCGACCCCAGCCCCGCCAATCCGCGCGCAATTCGTGCCTATGAGAAAGCTGGATTCGTGCCGCAGCACGAGATCGTTACGCCCGATGGTCCCGCACTCCTGATGATCCGAGACCCATGACGCTTGCCGCGACTTCCACCGCCAAGACGGCGTTTCCGCCGCTCGCCTGGGCGGGCATCGCGCTGTTGCTGCTGGCGCTGCAGGCTGCGATCCTGTTCGGCATGGGGCGGGTGCCGATCTGCACCTGCGGCTATGTCAAGCTGTGGCACGGCGTGGTGAACAGCTCGGAGAACTCCCAGCACATCGCCGACTGGTACACCTTTTCCCATGTTCTGCACGGCTTCCTGTTCTATGGCCTGACCTGGCTGCTGTTCGCGCGATTGCCGTTGCTGTCTCTATCCTGGCCGGCTCGACTGATCATCGCCATGCTGATCGAAGGCGCCTGGGAGATCGTCGAGAACTCGCCCTTCATCATCGAGCGCTACCGCGCCGGCACGATCTCGCTGGATTATTTCGGCGACAGCATCGTCAATTCGGTCTCCGACAATCTGGCCATGATGCTCGGGTTCCTCGTCGCACGCGTTCTGCCCGTATCAGCGACGATCCTGATCGGCCTCGCCTTCGAGATCATGCTGGCGCTGCACATTCGCGACAATCTGACGCTCAATATCCTGATGCTGATCCATCCGATCGAGGCGGTGAAGGAATGGCAATCCGGCCCGCCCATCATCTGACCTAAAAAGCGACTTGTCCTTGACCGCCTCCCGCCCTAGCTAGACAGACATGACAGACTTCTCTCCCCGTGAAATCGTTTCCGAACTCGACCGTTTCATCGTCGGCCAAGCCGACGCCAAGCGCGCCGTCTCGATCGCGCTGCGCAACCGCTGGCGCCGGCAGCAGCTCGAAGGCTCGCTGCGCGAAGAGGTGCTGCCGAAGAACATCCTGATGATCGGCCCCACCGGCGTCGGCAAGACGGAAATCGCGCGGCGGCTCGCCAAGCTCGCGAATGCGCCGTTCCTGAAGGTGGAAGCGACCAAATTCACCGAGGTCGGTTATGTCGGCCGCGACGTCGAGCAGATCGTGCGCGATCTCGTCGAGGTCGCAATCGCCCAGATCCGCGAGAAGAAGCGCAAGGACGTGCACGCCCGCGCGCAGCTCGCCGCCGAGGAGCGCGTGCTCGATGCGCTGGTCGGCGCCAATGCCAGCGCGGCGACGCGTGAATCCTTCCGCAAGAAGCTGCGTGCCGGCGAGCTCAACGACAAGGAAATCGAGATCGAGACGCAAGGCGGCGGCAGCGGCATGCCGATGTTCGAGATCCCGGGCATGCCGGGCGCGCAGATGGGCGCGATCTCGATCGGCGACATCTTCGGCAAGTTAGGGGGCCGCAGCAAGACGCGGCGGCTGACGGTCGAAGGCTCGCACGAGATCCTCGTCAACGAGGAGTCCGACAAGCTGCTGGACACCGATCAGCTGACGCTGGAGGCGATCAACGCGGTCGAGAACAACGGCATCGTGTTTCTCGACGAGATCGACAAGATCTGCGCGCGCGAAGGCCGTGCCGCCGGCGACGTCTCGCGCGAGGGCGTGCAGCGCGATCTGCTGCCCTTGATCGAGGGCACCACGGTCTCGACCAAGCACGGCGCGGTCAAGACCGACCACATCCTGTTCATCGCCTCCGGCGCCTTCCACGTCGCAAAGCCGTCGGACCTGCTGCCGGAATTGCAGGGCCGCCTGCCGATCCGCGTCGAATTGCAGGCGCTGACCCGCGACGACATGCGCCGCATCCTGACCGAGCCCGAGGCCTCGCTGATCAAGCAATATGTCGCCTTGATGCAGACCGAGGGCGTGACGCTCGACATCACCGACGGCGCCATCGACGCGCTCGCCGACGTCGCGGTCGCCGTCAATTCCACCGTCGAGAACATCGGCGCGCGGCGGCTGCAGACCGTGATGGAGCGGGTGCTGGACGAGATCTCCTTCACCGCCCCCGACCGCAGCGGCGAGACCGTCAAGGTGGATGCGGATTTCGTGCAGAAGCACGTGGGTGATCTCGCCAAGAACGCCGATCTGAGCCGGTTCATTTTGTAATTCTGGGCGGTCACGCTATCAATCGGTTGTCGTCCCTGCGAAAGCAGGGACCCATAACCACCAGCGGTCCTTGTTGAAACAGATAGTAGCTCCAGCCCTGCCTCAAATAACCTCCTGTGGTTATGGGTCCCGGGTCGCGCTTCGCTTGCCCGGGACGACGGCGGAGGTCGATCGCGCCAGCCCGGGTGCTGCGTGATCGCTCCGATCCAGAACAACCCCTGGCGACTCCTGCTCGCGATCAACGCGGCGGTCATCGTCGGCGTGTTCATTCACAAGATCCAGCTGCCGCCTTACGTCCCCTACATCCATCTCCTGGTCGACTACCATTTCGGCTTCATCAAGCGCGCGCTGATCGGTGCCACCGTCGCGCTGTTCACGGACAAGGTGCCGGTCTGGTCGGTGTTCGCGATCGGCGGGGTGACGTGGCTGGTGACGCTGGCCCTGTACGCAAGGCTGTTTCAGAAGAGCTTTGGCTTCACCGCGAAAACGCTGCCGCTGTTCGTCTTCATTGCGGGCTCGCCGTTCTTCCTCAAGAACCTCATGCACACGCTCGGCCATTTCGACATCTATGGCTGTGCGCTGGCGCTCGTTCTGCTGCTGATGCCGGCGGGGTCGCTGCTGTTCGTGGCTTTGGCCGCGATGTTCTCGATCGTTCTCGTGCTGATCCACCACATTCATCTGCTGATGTATGTGCCGACGATCGTCACCATCGTCGTGATCAGGCACTATCTCGCCTGCGGGCTCAATCGCGGCAATATCGCCTTCGGCATCGTCGCCCTGATCATTGTCGCGGCGCTGTTCTTTGCGGCACAATTTTTGGGAACGATGCCGATCCCCGAAGCGGATTTCGTCGCCTATCTGAAGAGCCGGATGGCCGATCCCTCGCGAACCGATCTGCTGCAATTTGCCTACATCTGGTACCAGCCGCTGTCCAAGGAGGTCTCGGACACCTGGGGGCGCCTGCCGCACAACGTCCTCGGCGTGCCCGTGTTCGCGCTGCTGATCTGGCTGCACACGCCGCTGTGGCGTTTCTTCGCGAAGCTCATCGGCGCGCTCGCAAGCGAGACGCACCGCCGCCTCGTGCTCGCGGCACTGATCGGAATCAGCCTCGCCTATCTCGTGATGTTTGCGATGGTGTTCGACTATTCGCGCTGGATCTCGAACTGGGCGGTCTGCATGTTCCTGCTCCTGCATGCCGTGAAGATGCTGCCGGCCGCGCAGGAGACAGCGCTGATCCCGACGGAGGATCAGAAAACGAATATCTTCGGCCTGATCCTCACGCTGATCCCGCGCGTTGGAATCATCCGGCCGTTCTAGAGCACTGGTTGAAGTCAAATCGCGTATGGCCAACAGCGATGCTCTCTCCGTTCCCTCCCCCCTTGTGGGGGAGGGAACGCACTTTCGCCGGAGCGCGTGTCGAGTCTCATCGTTTCAGGTTTTAAAACCTCGCCCGCCTGATCCGCACATACAGCGCGCCCTCGCCGCCATGGCCGATATGCGCCGTCTCGAAGCCGACGACGAAGGCGCGGAATTCCGGCAGGCTCAGCCATTCCGGCACCAGGCGGCGCAGCACGCCGCTTTCGCCGCCGCTGCGGCCCTTGCCGGTGATGACGAGGACGAAGGTCAGGCCGTCGTGATGGGCGCGGTGCAGGAAGCCGGTCAGGGCGCGATGCGCGCGCGTCTGGGTCATGCCGTGCAGATCGAGCCGCGCCTCGATCTCGCTGCGGCCGCGCGACAGCTTTGTGCGCTCGCGCTTGCCGAGCGGCGCCAAGGGCGGGACGGCCGGTTTTGCGGCGCGCGGCGCCGGTGCAGCGGCGACCGGCCGTGGCGATGACGCAGGCCGCGTGACGGGTGCTGCGGGCAAAGGCTCGGTGCGCGGAGCGGCATGCGCCTTCGCCGCGCGGTGCTTCCTCAGCGGCTTGACCTGTTTGGCAACGACTTCCCACAGCTCGCGCTCCTCCTCGCTCAGCGCGCGGCGGCGCGGCGAGGGGCGAGGCTCCAGCACGGGCGGACGGGACGATCGCTTCATTGCTGCCGATGGGGCCGTTTCTTCACTGGCCGCTGGGGTTCGGAAGCGGGCTCGATCACGGGACGCGGCGCCGGCAGCGGGACTGGACCCGCGATGGCGACGGTGTCGCTCTTGGTTTCCGCGGGGCCTGCGGCAGCGGCCGGCTTCGCCGTCCCCTTCCCGGGGTCGGTTTGCGGAAACAGCTTGGCGATCTTCTCCGAGGGGCGCGGATCAGGCAGCGGCAGCCGGGCGCCGCGTGCCGAGGGATCGAGGCCCTTCGGCACCAGCATCACGAAATGCATGGGATGGCGCAGTCGCCCCGAGATGCGGCCGGCCTCCTGGCCTGCGCCGAAAAACAGATCGGCGCGCGCGGGACCGATGATGGCCGAGCCGGTATCCTGCGCGATCATCAGCCGATGGAACGGTGTCTTCGAGCGTTCGGACTCGATCGGCAGCTCGCCCTCAATGAAGAACGGCGTGCCGTAGACATGCAGCGCCTTGTCCACCGCGATCGAGCGTCCCGCCGTCAGCGGGATACCCTGCGCGCCCACCGCCTCATCCTTGTCGGAGAGGTTGACCTCTCGGAAGAAAATATAGGCGCGGTTCTGGCGGCGCAGATCCTTGGCACCGTCAGGATTTTGCGCCATCCACTCCCTGATCTTCTGCATCGACATCTCTTCCTTCGGAATGATGCCGCGCTCGATCAGGACGCGCCCGACGGCAGTGTAGGGATAGCCGTTATAGGCGTCGTAATTCAGCCGGACCGTGCCGCCGTCGTCGAACTTGATCCGCGCCGAGCCCTGGATCTGCGCGAACAGCAGATCGGTCGGATCCTTCAGCCAGGCGATCTCCAGCCCGCGGCCGGCGATCTTGCCGTCCTCGATCTCGCCGCGGTCGTAATAGGGCACCAGCTTGCGGCGGCCGATCTTGCGATAGACCGGGCCCTTGTTGGGCAGGCTGACCGAATCCTGCTTGTAGCCGCGCACGAACAGATTCGAGGGACGCCGGTAGACCGGAACGTTGTAGACGTCGGTCTGCGTGCGCGATCCCTCCAGCACCGGCTCGTAATAGCCGGTGACGAAACCGTCGGGCTCGCCGAGGCGGGAGATCCGCAGCGGCGCGAAATTCTCCTCGAAGAAGGTCTTTGCTTTGGCGTCGTCGATGAGATCGAGCGATTTCGCCGCCCGGCAAGGTTCGCTCAGCGAACCTCCCAAGGCTTTCGGCTCGGCCGCGCCGGTTTGTGCATTGATCGGCTTGCAGCTGGCGCGGAACGTCTTGTACGCCGCGAGATGATTGTCATCGCTCCAGCCCTTCACGTCCGCCCAGGCCAGCGGCAGATATTGCGCGCCCGGAATTTCGAACGGCAGCGGGAGCTGCGGATAGGGCAAGGCCCGCGGCGGAGCCGCAGGCAATTGCGGGGGATGATGGTGATGGCTGCGATAGTGGCGCCGCGCGGCCTCGGCGCCGAGCGAAAACGACGACAGCACGACGACACCTGCGCAAAGCGCCGTCGCGCCGGTCTTCAGATAGACCTTAATTCGCGCTTCCGGTGCCAACCAGCTTCCAGTTCGGATCGCGAGAGGTGACGTCGCGGGCGAAAGTCCAGATGTCGGTGATGTCGGCGACCGTGTCGGCGCTGCCGTCGACGATATTGCCGGCCTTGTCTCGGGTGGCCGAGATCATCTGCGAGACGAAGCGAATCGTGAGCTGGGCGGTACGGTCGCGCAGCTCGGCGCCGACGAGTTCGGCCTTGTCGATCGAGACGAAGCGGGTCTCGGTCTTCTGCTCGTTCTTCTCGCGTTCCTTGATCGCGGCCTCGAAGCTGTCATAGACGTCCGAGGACAACAGGTCGCGCAGCGCGCGGCGGTCGCCATTGGCAAAGGCCAGCACGATCATCTCGTAGGCACCGCGGGCGCCCGAGATGAAATGGCGCGGGTCGAACGTGGCATCCTTGTCGACGATGGCATCCAGGCCCTGCGCAAGCGCGGTGCCCGGCTCGGTCAGGCCCTTCCAGCGATCGGAGGGCGGGGTCGGCTCGGCCGTCGGCGCCAGCGGGGCCTGGTCGATCACCTTGCCCGGCATGGTCACGACGTTGTTGTCCTGGGCACCCCCGAGCGCATTGCGAGCGGCGGTCCGATCGAACGGCGGCCGCTCGTTGCCGGTACGCTGCCCGAGCACGCTGCGCAGCCGCAGAAAGATGAAGACCGCCAGCGCCAGGAAGATGATGGTGTAGATGTCCACGTCGGATTCGCTTTCTGGTCTTTGCTCTGGGTCTTCGCTTTGGGGTCGTCGCCGGGAAAATCAATCCGGCCAGTAGACCGTTCCATACGGGAACGGCAAGTCTACATCACCATTTTAGGTCCACGTCAGGTCCGTGGGATGTAGGCACGAAATCTTGCCCGGCCAATGGCGCCTTTTGGCACAGCACCGAGTGTAGCGCGTTTTATGCTTAAGGGGAAACCCGATCCTGCCCGGAAATCGCGCATCTTCAATCATTTAAGGCGCAGTTTTGCGGAAAAGGCGGGATGAACGCGGCGGTTGCGACGCGGCCGGAATCCGCCTCCGGGACCGTTCGTCCTTGTGGAATGAGGCGGCCCTATGTTAGCCAACCGCCGCGAAATTCAGCCCAAATCGGGTAAGGAGAGACTCTCATGACCAATGGTAACGGCACCCCTCCCGAGGCGGCCCAGGCTCCCCAGCTCAACGTGCTGGCGCAATATACCAAGGACCTTTCGTTCGAAAATCCGAACGCGCCCAGCTCGCTCCAGCAGCAGAGCCAGCCTCCCCAGATCAACATCCAGATCAATGTCAGCGCCAACAATCTCAGCGAACAGGAGTTCGAGGTGACGTTGTCGGTCGAAGGCAAGGCCGAGACCGCGGGCAAGATCATGTTCTCGTTCGAGCTCGCCTATGCCGGCGTGTTCCGCATCGCCAACGTGCCGAAGGAGAATCTGCATCCGCTGGTCATGATCGAGTGCCCGCGCCTGCTGTTCCCGTTCGCCCGCGAGATCATCGCGACCGCGGTGCGCGACGGCGGGTTCCCGCCCCTGATGCTGGATCCGGTCGACTTCGTCGGTCTCTACCGCCAGAACATGGAGCGGCAAATGGCCGCTCAGCCGAGCGGCCAGGCCTAACCAGCCGGAGGAGCTGGAGCGGGCAAAAACTCGTTCCAGATCGCCTTGTCGCCGAGCGTTGCGATGAAGGCCTTGTGGGCCTCACGCTCGGCATCGGAAACCCGCGGCGCGAGCGGCACCAGCCGCTGCCGCCGCGGCGCATCGCCAGCCGCATTGACCCGAATCTCCTGAGCGTCCGACGCCAGAAGCAGCTGCGACTGCCGCGCCCCGACCAGATCGACATAGACCTCGGCCAGCAGCTCGGCATCCAGCAGCGCGCCGTGCTTGGTGCGGTGTGAATTGTCGATCGCATAGCGCGAGCAGAGGTCATCGAGCCGGTTGGACACGCCGGGATGCTTGCGCCGCGCCAGCAGCAGCGTATCGACCAGCCGTTCGCGCGGGATCGCCGCGCGCTTGATCTTGTCGAGCTCGGCATTGATGAAGCCGATGTCGAACGAGGCGTTGTGGATCACCAGCGGCGCATCGCCGATGAACTCCAGAAACGCATCGACGACCTCGTGGAACAGCGGCTTGGTCGACAGAAATTCGGCCGACAAACCATGCACCGCAAAAGCTTCCGCCGGCATGTCCCGTTCGGGATTGATATAGACGTGATACGTCTGCCCCGTCGGCATGCGGTTGAGCATCTCGACGCAGCCGATTTCGACCAGACGATCGCCGCGCAGCGGATCGAGGCCGGTGGTTTCGGTGTCGAGAACGATTTCGCGCATGTCTTGAGATCAGTAGCTTGAGAGCAGCGTCTTGAGAACCGTGTGAGGCAGCGAATCAGGCTCGCCGCTGCGGCATCTTAACGACCTCCGCCAGGATGTGGGCGATTTGCGCGCGCACCGGGTCAAGTCCGTGTGACGTATCCACCACGAAATCGGCCCGCTTGCGCTTCTCGGCGTCCGGCGTCTGCTTGGCAATGATCGCGTCGAGCTTGGCTTCGTCCATGGTACCGCGCGCCAGCACCCGCTCGCGCTGGAGTTCCGGCGAGGTCGAAACCACGACCACGGCATCGACCCGCTTCTCGCCACCGGTCTCGAACAGCAGCGGGATGTCCAGCACCACGACCGGCGCCTTGGCGGCTTCCGCCTCGGCAAAAAACTTTTGCCGGGAGGCGCCGAGCATCGGATGGACGATTTGCTCGAGCTGCTTGATGGCCGCGGGGTCGTGCACGACGCGCGCCGACAGTTTTGGCCGGTCCACCTTGCCGTTCACAGTGGTGCCGGGAAAGGCGGCCTCGATGGCGGGCGCCGCTTCGCCTTCATAAAGCTGATGCACGGCGGCATCGGCGTCGTAGACGGGCACGCCGGCCTCCGCGAACAGTTTCGCAGTGGTGGATTTCCCCATCCCGATCGAGCCGGTCAGTCCCAGGATCCGCATCAGCGCTCAGCCCTGTCTGTCATTCACACCGCAACTAGCCGTTCGCGTCGCAGGAACGCAAGCAGCGGCAGCAGCGGCAGGCCGAGAATGGTGAAATGATCGCCCTCGATCCGCTCGAACAGATGGATGCCCAGGCTTTCAAGCTGATAGGCCCCGACGCTGGTGGTGACGGCGTCGCCGGCAGCGTCCAGATAGGCTGAAAGCTCGTCCTCGGTCATCTCGCGCATGGTCATACGTGCGACCGCGACGTCTTCGAAAACAATCTTGCTGTCATGCGCCACGGCCACGGCGGAATTCAGCTCATGGCTGTTGCCGGCGAGATCGCGCAATTGCGCCAATGCCTGCGGACGGCCTGCGGGCTTGTTGAAAAGACGGTTGCCAAGAGCCAGTGTCTGATCGGCCCCGATCACGTAGCTTCCGGGATGATTGGCCGAGATCGCCTTGGCCTTTTCGCGCGCCAGCAGCAGTGCGATCTCGCGCGGATTTGAAAGCGCCGAAGCTAATTGAATACCGCGCTCGTCGATATCGGCGGTAATAGCCTTGAACTCCAGCCCGGCATTGGCCAGCAGCATTTTTCGGGCACTGCTCTGCGAGGCCAGAATCAACGGATGTTTGCCGAGCCACAGACCCATCGCGAAAGCTATCCGGAAGGCCGGTTGCGCTGGCGATCGCTGTAGAGCTTCATGATCGCCGCCGCGGTTTCCTCGATCGAGCGTCGCGTGACATCCAGCAGCGGCCAATCATGCTTGGCACTGAGCTTGCGCGCAAACGCAACTTCCTCGGTGACCGACTGCCTGTCGGTATAGGTGTCGTTGCCGGAGTCGGTCCCCATCGAAAGCAGGCGATTCTGACGGATCTGGATCAGGCGTTCCGGCGTCGCGTGCAGGCTGACGACCAGCGGCCGCGTCAGCGTCTCCAGTTGCGAAGGCACCGGAATGCCGGGAACCAGCGGCACGTTGGCGGTGCGGATGCCGCGATTGGCCAGATAAATCGACGTCGGCGTCTTGGAAGTGCGGGACACACCAACCAGCACCACGTCGGCATCGTCGAGACCTTCGACATGCTGACCATCGTCATGGATCATGGTGTAGTTCAGCGCATCGATGCGCTTGAAATATTCCGCGTTGAGGACGTGCTGGGCGCCGACGCGGCCGGTGGTCGCAGCCCCGAGATAGGCTTCGAACAGCTGCATCACCGGGCCGATAATCGACAGGCTCGGAACATTGATCTCCTTGCACTTGTCCTCGAGCCTGGAGACCAGATCCTTCTCCAGCAGCGTGAACAGCACGATCCCCGGCGCTTCCTCGATCTCGTCGAGCACGCGGTCGAGCTGCTTCTGGCTGCGCACCAGCGGATAGACATGCTCGACCGGGGTGACGTTGGCGTATTGGGCCGCAACCGCGCGTGCCACGGTGATCAGCGTCTCGCCGGTGGAGTCGGACACGAGGTGCAGATGGAAATAATTGTTCGAGGTTGGCACAAAATCTCTTTGTATGGAGTCGGTGTGGATTGTGGATTTCTGTGGAGCTTAACCCCTCGGAAAGGGTTGCGCGACACCAGGGGCGGGACAAGTGCCAATTTTCTTCACACCGCTGCCCGTCAGGACAAGTCCGGCGCCCTCGCTGCGGGGAAACGGGATTGCGCGGACAACCCCCTTGATAAGCTGCCGACAGAAAGGCGCAAGCCTTTGAAGCTGGCCGACTTATCGTAAATCGCCGCAGCGATCAGGGATATGTTGATGGATGTGAACAAGCGCGCGTGAACGTGCGGACGGAATTGTGTGAGTCCAATCCACGGTCACATAGACTCAAACCTTAAGAATCTAAGATTCTAGATTTGAGGAAGGCGCTACGGACGGATATGTGTGCAGGCAAGACCTTAACGAGTTCTTACTATCCCCAGCGTTCCCTCGGCTGGCTCAGAAATCCGGACGCAGAAAATGTTTGAAGACGTCTATCTCTGGATCAAGGCGCTGCACGTGATCGCCGTCATCTCCTGGATGGCGGGCATGCTCTATCTGCCGCGGCTGTTCGTTTATCACAGCGAGGCCGAAATCGGCTCGAAGCAGTCGGAAACGTTCAAGGTGATGGAACGTCGGCTGCTCAAGGCCATCATCAACCCGGCCATGATCGTCACCTGGCTCGCCGGGCTCTATCTCGCCTGGTCCGGCCACTGGTTCTCGTTTGGCTGGCTGCACGTAAAACTGGCATTGGTCCTGGCGATGTCCGCGGTCCACGGCTTTTTTTCTCGCTGGCTGAAGGATTTCGCCGCGGACCGACGCCCCCGGACCCAGAAATTCTATAGAATTATCAACGAGGTGCCGACCGTCCTGATGATTCTCATCGTCATCATGGTGATCGTGAAGCCGTTCTAGGCAAGGCGCGCGACGATTAGCTCAGCGCTTCGGCTTGCGGAGAAGGGAGCGATTTTCTATATTATCGATATCCCACCCAACGCAGGCGGATGTGGTTGTGTCTGAGCTTTCCAGAGGCCGGACACCGCATCAGGTTTGAAGCCTCATCGGCACTTAACCTTGCCAGACCTGCGGACCTTATCTTCTCACGTCCGCATTTCAGAGCCTCCTCGCACCCCTCCCAAGGTTACCCCACAGGACCACCCCAATGCGGGAAATTAAACTCGAAGACCTCAAGTCAAAAACTCCGGCCGAGCTCGTCTCGTTCGCGGAGGAGAACGGGGTCGAGAATGCCAGCACCATGCGCAAGCAGGAGCTGCTGTTCGCCATCCTCAAGCAGCTCGCGCTCGCCGAGACCGATATTGTCGGCCAGGGCGTCGTCGAGGTTCTCTCCGACGGCTTCGGCTTCCTCCGCTCGCCCGATGCGAATTATCTGCCGGGCCCGGACGACATCTACGTTTCGCCGTCGCAGATCCGCCGTTTCGGCCTGCGCACCGGCGACACCATCGAAGGCCACATCCGCAGCCCGAAAGAGGGCGAACGCTATTTCGCGCTGCTGAAGGTCAACACGCTCAATTTCGAGGATCCGGAAAAGGCCAAGCACAAGGTCAATTTCGACAACCTCACGCCGCTGTTTCCGAATCAGCGTTTCCGCATGGAGATCGACGATCCGACGCGGAAAGACCTTTCTGCACGCGTGATCGACATCGTCGCGCCGATCGGCAAGGGCCAGCGTGCATTGATCGTCGCGCCGCCGCGCACGGGTAAAACCGTGCTGATGCAGAACATCGCGCACTCGATCACGCACAATCACCCCGAATGCTATCTGATCGTGCTGTTGATCGACGAGCGTCCGGAAGAAGTCACGGACATGCAGCGCTCGGTGAAGGGCGAGGTCGTGTCGTCGACCTTCGACGAACCCGCGGTGCGTCACGTCCAGGTCGCCGAGATGGTGATCGAAAAAGCCAAGCGTCTGGTCGAGCACGGCCGCGACGTCGTGATCCTGCTCGATTCGATCACGCGTTTGGGCCGCGCCTACAACACCGTGGTGCCGTCATCCGGCAAGGTGCTGACCGGCGGTGTCGACGCCAATGCGCTGCAGCGCCCGAAGCGCTTCTTTGGTGCCGCCCGCAACATCGAGGAGGGCGGCTCGCTGACCATCATTGCGACCGCGCTGGTCGATACCGGCAGCCGAATGGACGAAGTCATTTTCGAAGAGTTCAAGGGCACCGGTAACTCGGAACTGATCCTGGATCGCAAGGTCTCGGACAAGCGCACCTTCCCGGCGATCGACATCTCGCGCTCCGGCACCCGCAAGGAGGAGCTCATCACCGATCCGCAGGTGCTCAAGAAGATGTACGTGCTTCGCCGCATCCTCAACCCGATGGGCACGATGGACGCGATCGACTTCCTGCTCGACAAGCTGCGCTCGACCAAGAGCAATTCGGAGTTCTTCGACTCCATGAACACCTGAGCATGGTGCAGCAAGAAATTAGAGGGCGCCTTCGGGCGCCCTTTTTCGTTGTGCGGCTCTGCTGCGGCGTAGATGCAGCATGGAGCTGTGTCGACGCGCAGATCCAGATTTCTCAGAAGATGTTGATATACCTACAGAATGCTTGACATCGGCTGGCGGACCTTTGCCAAACGGCGAGGTTTTTGCAGCGAATTTCCGGGTCTCTATTGCGATGCAACATGATCTTTGCTGCGGCAAAGGCGCAGCAAAACGGACCCGCCGCGGTCCTGGGAGCGGCCCATTTGCCTTTTCGTCCCGAGCCGGACAAATAGGCCATGCATCCGCGAGACCAGACCATCTTTGCGCTCTCGTCCGGCCGGGCGCCGAGTGCGATCGCCGTGGTGCGCGTCTCGGGTCCGCAAGCCGGTCTGGCGCTGACGACCTTGGCGGGGAAGCTGCCGGCGCCGAGGCAGGCCAGCCGCCGGCTGCTTCGTGACGGCGCGGGCCAGCCGATCGACGATGCGGTCGTGCTGTGGTTTCCGGGGCCGGCCAGCGCGACCGGCGAGGACGTCGCCGAATTCCACGTTCATGGCGGCCGCGCCGTGCTCTCGGTACTGGTCGCCGCAATTTCGATAATTCCGAATATGCGAGCCGCCGAGCCGGGCGAGTTCACGCGGCGCGCGTTCGAGAACGGCAAGCTCGACCTGACCGAAGCCGAGGGTCTCGACGATCTCATCCATGCCGACACCGACCGCCAGCGGCGCCAGGCGCTGCGCCAGTTGCAGGGCCTGCTCGGTGACCGCGCGCGCGACTGGCGCGAGCGCATCATCGAGGCCTCGGCGCTGATCGAGGCCGGCATCGATTTTTCCGACGAGGGCGATGTGCCGGCGGAATTGAGGTCGCCGGCGGTGAAAGCGATCAAGGCCCTGCACGACGAAATCACAAAAGTCCTTGCGGCACAGGGACATTCTGAACGGCTGCGTGAGGGCCTGGTGGTTGCGATCGCGGGCGAGCCGAATGTCGGCAAGTCGACGCTGATGAATCAGCTCGCGCGCCGCGAGGTCGCGATCGTCTCGCCGCATGCCGGCACGACGCGCGACGTGATCGAGGTCCAGCTCGATCTCGATGGCTATCCCGTCACGGTGATCGACACCGCCGGCATCCGCGAGACCGATGATCCGGTCGAGCAGGAGGGCGTGCGCCGCGCGCGAGCGCGGGCCGAGGACGCCGACCTCGTGCTGTGGCTGGTGGAGGGGGAGCAAGCCGTCAATCCGGACGCGCTGCGTTCCCTTCGGAAATCCGAAGGCGGCGATCGGTCGGAGGGGTCCGTCTGGATCGTCCGCAACAAGATCGATCTCGGGGGCCGGGCTAGCAAGTTGAGCAGCGAGTTCGGGATCTCGGCGAGACAGGGTGATGGCATCCCCGAGCTGGTCGATGCGCTGGTGAAATTCGCTTCCGAGTTTTTCGGAACCACCGAGGGCGCGCTGGTGACCCGGGCTCGCCAAAGGGAACTGTTGGTCCGGACGTCGGAGAGCTTGCGCCGGAGTCTGGACCTTGTAGAAGACGGCGAGGAGCTTGCAGCCGAAGAGCTGCGCGCCGCCGCTTACGCCTTGGGCCGATTGCTGGGCCGGGTAGATGTCGAAGACGTCCTCGGAGCGATCTTCCAAAAGTTCTGTATCGGAAAATAAAGCTAGTTCTTCATTGTAGAACTAGCGCTTGTTCCATTCCTTCTGTCTCACGTTATCCCGCTCGCTTTAAGCTCGATATCGATCGGGAACCCGCTTCGGAATCGGGGTGACGTGAAGCGTGAATTGGGGCCTTTGGCTCCTTCGCCTCATCCGGTCCGGTCTGTGCCCGGATGTTTCACGTGAAACACTGGTTGGGTGAGAGTAAGGCCGGGCGAATTGGAGTTCCTCTCTTCAAGCGAGTCCCCAGGACCATTCCAGGGCCTCTATTTTCGCCTCTTATTGCGAAGAGCCCCTGCGACGAAGCAATCCACGCTGCCTCCGAGAAAGGGATTCTGGATTGCTTTGCTCGCAATGCCTGTGGCCATCATCGGATCCAACATCCACCCAGTCGTCACCTTGCCGGGTGGAATGCCGATTTCGTTTCACGTGAAACACGAAACAATTCAATGGCCATTCTACTGTGCATGGGGTTGTTTTGGTGAAATCGCTTTCGGCCCCCTGGTCCGTGTTTCACGTGAAACATGCCTCGCCAGTTTCTTCTTCCGGCTTTCCCGACACTGAGCTAGAAGTCCGGACATGCGAACAGAGCGAGAGAGCTTCGACGTCATCGTGATTGGCGGCGGCCACGCCGGCTGTGAAGCCGCGGCTGCGTCTGCCCGGATGGGCGCAACGACCGCACTGGTGACGCATCGTTTCTCTACCATCGGTGCGATGTCCTGCAATCCCGCGATCGGCGGCCTCGGCAAGGGGCATCTGGTTCGTGAAGTCGATGCGCTGGACGGTCTGATGGGTCGCGTCGGCGATGCCGGCGGCATCCAGTTTCGCGTGCTCAATCGCCGCAAAGGTCCCGCCGTCCGTGGTCCTCGGGCCCAAGCCGACCGGAAGCTTTATGCCGCTGCGATGCAGGCCGCGATCCGGGAAACTGAGGGTCTTTCCGTCATCCAAGGCGAGGCTGACGAGCTGATCGTGGTCGATAACCGCGTCACCGGACTGCGCCTGGCGGATGGCCGGGAGCTTCGGGCAGGGGCTGTTGTCGTCACCACCGGTACCTTCCTCCGTGGTCTCATTCATCTCGGAGAGAAGAACTGGCCGGCCGGCCGGGTCGGAGAGGCGCCCGCGATGGGTCTTTCCGGCTCCTTCGAGCGCGCCGGCTTCACCCTTGGACGGCTCAAGACCGGCACTCCGCCGCGTCTCGACGGCACCACGATCGACTGGTTCGCAGTCGAAATGCAGCCCGGAGACGAGCCGCCGGAGCCGTTTTCGGTGATGACCGAGCGGATCACCACCCCGCAGATCCAGTGCGGGATCACCCGGACCACATCCGCGACCCATGAGGTGATCCGGGCCAATGTCCATCGCTCCCCGATGTACTCCGGCCAGATCAAGAGCTCTGGTCCCCGCTATTGCCCCTCCATCGAGGACAAGATCGTCCGCTTCGGCGATCGTGACGGTCATCAGATCTTCCTGGAGCCGGAAGGCCTCGACGACAGCACCGTCTATCCCAACGGCATCTCGACCTCGCTGCCGGAGGAGGTCCAGCTCGCGATCCTCGCCAGCATCCCCGGCCTTGAGCGAGTGAAGATGGTCCGGCCGGGCTATGCCATCGAATACGACCACATCGATCCCCGCGAGCTCGATCCGACCCTGCAGACCAAGCGCCTCCGCGGCCTGTTCCTGGCCGGACAGATCAACGGCACCACCGGATACGAAGAGGCTGCCGGGCAGGGCATCGTGGCCGGCCTGAACGCGGCACTGGCTGCGAGCGGGGCCGCATTGACGGTGTTCGACCGTGCCGACGGCTATCTCGGTGTGATGATCGACGACCTCGTCACCCGCGGGATCAGCGAGCCCTATCGGATGTTCACTTCCAGGGCCGAGTATCGCCTGACCTTGCGGGCGGACAATGCCGATCAGCGTTTGACCGAGAAGGGGATCGCTTTGGGGTGCGTCGGCAGTGCCCGGACCCAGCATCATCGTGCCAAGATGGACGCCCTGAACGCGGCCAGGGCGCTGTCGAAGTCGCTGGCGATCACCCCGAACGAAGCGATCAAGCACGGGCTGTCCCTGAACCGGGACGGCCAGCGCCGGTCGGCGTTCTCCCTGATGGCCTATCCGGATATCGGCTGGAGCCAGGTCCGCGCGATCTGGCCGGAGCTGTCCGCCATCGATCCCGTCATCGCTACCCATCTCGAGATCGACGCCAAGTACGATGTCTACCTCGAGCGCCAGAGCGCCGACGTCGAGGCCTTCCGGCGCGACGAGGGGCTGGTGCTGTCTGAGGTCGATTACCAGCAGGTGCCCGGGCTCTCCAACGAGGTGCGTGCCAAGCTGGAGAAGGCACGGCCGTTCACCGTCGGGCAGGCTGGCCGGATCGACGGCATGACGCCGGCAGCGCTCGGCATTCTCGCGGCCTATCTCCGGCGTGAGGCACGCAAATCCACCAAGGCAATCGCATAGGCGTTTCACGTGAAACAGCGCGGACCGGGCGGGGACAGACCGCTAACGCGACGACCAGGGACAGGTGAGGGCGCGCATCGTCGATCTGACCCGGGACCGGCCAAGCCGAAGATCGACAAAGCCAGTGCCAACGATCAGGCGCTCGATTCCGTCATCGCTGCCGACAAGCGTGAGGCGCTCAAGCTCGCGCCCGTTTCACATGAAACGGAAGCCCGGCTCGATCGCTACATCGCGCTGCTGCGGGAGTGGCAGGCCAAGACCAATCTGGTCGCGCCCTCGACCCTGCCAAACCTCTGGACCCGGCACATCGCCGACTCGCTCCAGCTCGTCGATCTCGCGCCCGCTGCAAAGCGCTGGGCCGACCTCGGCAGTGGCGGCGGCTTCCCCGGCGTCGTCCTGGCCTGCGCCATGGCCGGGACGCCGGGTGCGAGCATTCATCTCGTCGAGCGAATCGCCAAGAAGGCGGCGTTCCTGCGCGAAGCGGTTCGCGTCACCACATCTCCGGGAGTCGTACATCTCGCTGAGATCGGGGATAATGTGGATAGAATCACCGGCCCCGTCGATTGCGTCACCGCCCGTGCGCTGGCTCCGCTACATCAACTCATCGGCTTTGCGGAGCCGCTGATGCGCCAAGGCGCAAAGGCGTTATTTCTCAAGGGTCAAGATGTAGAGGCTGAATTGACCGAAGCCGCTAAATATTGGAATATCGAGCCTCGACTCCACCAAAGCCGCACGGGTGACGGCTGGATCGTGGAGCTCGATGCCGCCGAACGGCGCAGCTGAGGCGCTCAGGGGTTGAGTGGGGAAATTCGATGACCGTGATTGACGAGCCGCAGCAAGAGCAGACCCAAGAACCGACCAGCGAGGTGCCGCATGGCCATCCGCGCATCCTGGCGCTGGCGAATCAGAAGGGCGGTGTGGGGAAAACAACCACAGCGATTAATCTTGGCACCGCACTCGCCGCGATCGGCGAGCGTGTCCTGATCGTCGATCTCGATCCGCAGGGCAACGCCTCGACCGGCCTCGGCATCGATCGCCGCAACCGCTCATGCTCGACCTATGACGTGCTGATTGGTGAAGCCCCGCTGCGCGAGGCCGTGGTCTCGACCGCGGTGCCGCGGCTGCACATCGCGCCCTCGACCATGGATCTCTCCGGCCTCGAGCTCGAGCTCGGCACCACGCCTGGCCGCGCCTTCAAGCTGCGCGACGCCATCGGTGCGCTCAACAACAACGTCTCGCCGGATGCCGACTACACCTATGTGCTGATCGACTGCCCGCCCTCGCTCAACCTGCTCACGGTGAACGCGATGGCGGCGTCGGACGCGATCCTGGTGCCGCTGCAGTGCGAGTTCTTCGCGCTCGAAGGTCTGTCGCAATTGCTGCAGACCGTGGAGCAGGTGCGCTCGACGCTCAATCCGAACCTGTCGATCCACGGCATCGTGCTGACCATGTTCGACTCGCGCAACAACCTCTCCAACCAGGTCGTCGCCGACGTCCGGCAGTTCATGGGCGAGAAGGTCTACAAGACCATGATCCCGCGCAACGTGCGCATCTCGGAAGCGCCGTCCTACGGCAAGCCGGTGCTGGTCTACGATCTCAAATGCGTCGGCAGCGAAGCCTATTTGCGGCTCGCCACCGAAGTGATTCAGCGCGAGCGCGAGCTGCGCGTCACGCATTGACGAGGCCGTAGGGTGGGCAAAGGCGTCTTCGCCGTGCCCACCGTCTTCCACACACGATCGGTGGGCACGCTTCGCTTTGCCCACCCCAAGATTCTACGATTCGAAATTCAGTTCTGGAGTGCTGCACCGTGAATCCAAGGGAGCTGGCGATGGCCGACGAAGCGCGTTCGCGATTGGGCCGGGGTCTTGCAAGTCTGATCGGTGACGTCGGCGGCGAGGCTCAGCATGTCGATCGGCCGCGCGCGCAGCGCAAGGTGCCGATCGAGTTCATCAAGGCCAATCCGCGCAATCCGCGCCGCACCTTTTCGGACACCGAGCTGAAGGAGCTCAGCGAGTCGATCAGGCAGCACGGCGTGATCCAGCCGATCGTGGTGCGTCCGGTGAAGGGCGCACAGGACCGCTTTGAGATCATCGCCGGCGAACGGCGCTGGCGCGCCTCGCAGATGGCCGGCCTGCACGAAGTGCCGATCGTCCCGGTCGACATCAGCGACAGCGACGCGCTGGAGTTCGCGATCGTCGAGAACGTGCAGCGCGAGGACCTCAACCCGATGGAAGAGGCGCAGGGCTATCATGCGCTCGCCAACGAGTTCAAACGCAGCCAGGACGACATCGCAAAGGTCGTCGGCAAGAGCCGCAGCCACGTCGCCAACATGATGCGGCTGACGAAGCTGCCGGCCGAGGTGCAGGCCTTCATCGCGACCGGTGAGCTGACCGCAGGCCACGCCCGCGCGCTGATCGGCGTGCCCGATCCGCTCGCCGCCGCCAAGCGCATCGTCGAGGAGGGCCTCAACGTCCGCCAGGCCGAAGCGCTCGCGCATGAAGAGGGCGTACCGGAGCGCAAGCCGCAAAAGGCGCGCGCCACCGGCGGCAAGGAAAAGGACCCCGACACGATCGATCTCGAAAAGCGCGTCAGCGACGCGCTCGGCCTCAAGGTCACCGTCAATCACCGCGACCCCGGCGGCTCGGTCCAGATCAGCTACAGCAACCTCGATCAGCTCGACGAAGTGATGAAGCGGCTGGCGAAGGGCGTGCTGTAGGCCAAGCCCTCGCTGTCATCCCCGCGAACGCGGGGACCCATACCGCGTGATTTATCGATCGGACCGGGCGCGCAGTACCGGACCGCAAGTCTTCGCCAAACGACTTCCTGTGGTTATGGATCCCCGCGTTCGCGGGGATGACAGCGTGGCTCAGCCCCGCCGCTTCGCGTTCGCGGCGATCGCCATCAATGTCCGCTGGGCGATGGCGGCGGCTAGCGTGGATTGCTTGCGGGTGTCGAGCGCCGCGGTCGCGAGCTGCTCGATGATGGCGGCGAGCCGCGCCACGCTGAAATTTCGCAGCGCCGTTTCGACCGCGGGCTTACGTGAAAAATGCAGGCGCGGATAGCCGCCGTCGAGCACGGCGGAGGCAGGCTGGCCGTCGGCGATTGCGAGCGCCGATTTGTGCAGCCACGCAGCCTGACGCTGCGCGGCGGAGATGATCACGCCGGGATAGGTGCCGGCGATCATGGCCTTTGCGAATTCGGTCTCGACGATGTCGGGCCGTCCGGCAAAGGCCCCGTCGACGATCGGGTCGAGCTTGAGCTCGGACGCATCAGCGACCACGGCCATCACGTCGTCCAGCGTGACCTCGCCTTTGCCGTGGGCGTAGAGCGTCAGCTTGCGCAGCTCGTTGCGCGAGGCCTGGCGGTCGCCGCCGAGGAACGACATCAGCGCCGCGCGGGCGTCCTGCGCGATGCGCAAATTTGCGATGCGCAATTCGTCATCCATCAGCTTGGCAAGGTCGCGCTCGGTGTCGGGATAGCAGCCGATCGCTACCGCGGCCTTGGCCTTCTCGCAGGCTTTTCGCAGCGGCGATTCCGGGCGCAGCTCGCCGGCCTCGATTACGACGCGGCAATCTTTCACCGACATCTCCGCCAGCGTATCGATGCCGCTGGCAAAGCTGCGCGAGCCGGCGCGAATGCGGATGGCGCGGCGACCGCCGAACAGCGGCACCGTCATGGCCTCGTCGACGAGGCGCGAGGGCTCGGCGGAGAGCTCGTCACCGTCGAGCCTGACTAGCGAGAACGGATCGTTGGGATCATCGACGGCAGAGGCGATCAGCGCATCGGCGCGCTCGCGCACCAGGCCGGCATCGGGACCGTAGAGCAGGATGATCGGGCGGCCCGCATCGGGGCGGGCGAGGAAGGCGTCGATCTCTTTTCCACGCAGCGCGACCATGTTGCCTGTTACCTTGTCATTCCGGGGCGCGCGAAGCGCGAACCCGGAATCCAGAGGTTGGGAATCGAGATTCTCAGGTGCGCAATTGCGCACCGTAGTTCTCGCTTCGCGAGCCCCGAATGACGGGAATAATCAGGTGCCTGCGGTGAAGAACGAGGCGAGGCGGGTGGTGATGTTCTCAGCGATCTCGTTGGCGGCACGATCCTCCGCGTCGCGCACGGCGCGGGTGCGGGAGAAGCGCTGATAGGACCCTGGCATGTCATAGGACACGCGCGAGAACGTGGTGCCGGTCATCACCGACTTACCGGTCGCGACCTCGATCAGATTGTACTGGGCGTCGATGCCGAGGTTTTCGCTGGTCGGCAATCCCGTCGTGGCGCTGACGATCAGCGAAGAACGGCTGGAGGTGAAGCGGATGTCCAGCCGATGGGTCGGCGGCATTCCCGTCGCGGTGCCGTAGAGCTTGAAGGCGAGAGCATTGCGGACTTCGACACCGACACGGGCCTCGCGGGAGGCATTGGGCTTGGCGATCGGCGGGAGCTCGACCCCCATCAGTTTCTCGCGCAGGCCGGGGGTGCCGTCGCCACGCTCGGCATACATCGGCTGGAAGCAACCAGCCGTCAGCGCCGCCAATGCGGCGACCGCCAGCAAGCGGGCTGCGATGCGGATCCTAGCCGACAACATTTACGATCCTCTTGGGGACGATGATCACCTTGCGGACGGGCTTGCCGTCCAGGGCCAGTTTTACCGCATCGAGAGCCAAAACGGCAGCCTCGATTTCCGGATTCTGGGCCGCTGTTGCAACTGTGACGTCACCCCGCTTCTTGCCGTTGACCTGGACCACGAGGGTCACGCTGTCTTCAACCAGCAAATCGCGTTCGATTTGCGGCCAATGGGCCTCGGAAACCAGCCCGCTCTGGCCCAGAGCCTGCCAGCACTCTTCGGCAAGGTGCGGCATCATCGGGGAGAACAGCTGGACCAGGATCTGACCGGCTTCGCGGATCGCCCAGGTCAAATCAGGGGCGGGCTGGCCGGGTCGCTGCAAGATCTCCGAGAAGGTATTGGCGAATTCGCGGATATGGGCCAGGCAGACGTTGAAGTGCAGCCGTTCGATTCCGGTGGTGACCTTGTCGAGCGCACCATGGGCGGCCTTGCGCAAGGCGGTCGCGTCCGGGCCGAAGCTGGCCGGCCGGGCCGCCGGCGCGGCTTTGCCGAGTTCGATGGAATCGTTCACCAGCCGCCACAGCCGCTGCACGAAGCGCGAGGCACCCTGGACGCGCTCGTCGCTCCAGATCACGTCGCGGTCGGGCGGTGAATCCGACAGCATGAACCAGCGGGCGACATCGGCGCCGTAGGTCTCGATGATGTCGTCGGGATCGACCGTGTTCTTCTTCGATTTCGACATCTTCTCGATCGGGCCGATCTGGATGTCTTCGCCCGACGTCAGCAGCGTCGCGCGCCGGCCGTTGCCGCCGACCTCGACCTTGACCTCGGCCGGCTGCACATAGGTGCCGTCGGCCTTCTGGTAGGTCTCGTGCACCACCATGCCTTGCGTGAACATGCCGGCGAACGGCTCGTCCAGCGCGATGTGCCCGGTCGCCTTCATCGCGCGGGTGAAGAAGCGGCTGTAGAGCAGATGCAGGATCGCGTGCTCGACGCCACCGATATATTGGTCGACCGGCAGCATCCGGTTGGCGACGGCAGGCGTCGTCGGAGCGGTCTCGTTCCAGGGATCGGTGAAGCGCGCAAAGTACCAGGACGAATCCACGAAGGTGTCCATGGTGTCGGTTTCGCGCTGAGCCTTGGCCCCGCATTTGGGGCAGGTGACATGCTTCCAGGTCGGGTGATGGTCGAGCGCGTTGCCCGGCTTGTCGAAGGTCGCATCGTCAGGCAGCGTCACCGGCAAATCGGCATCCGGGACCGGCACCACATCGCATTTCGGGCAGTGGATGACGGGAATCGGGCAGCCCCAATAGCGCTGGCGCGAAATGCCCCAGTCGCGCAGGCGGAAATTCACCTGGCGCTCGCCGACCGGCGCGTTGCCGCGCTGCTCGCTTTCCAGACGTTTTGCGACCTCGTCCTTGGCCTGCTCGATGGTCATGCCGTCGAGGAAGCGCGAATTGATCATGCGGCCGTCACCGTCATAGGCGGTGTCGGTGATGACGAACGACTTCGGATCCTGGCCCTCGGGGCACACCACCGGCGTGTTGCCGAGATTGTACTTGTTGACGAAGTCGAGGTCGCGCTGGTCATGCGCCGGGCAGCCGAAGATCGCGCCGGTGCCGTATTCCATCAGCACGAAATTGGCGACATAGACCGGCAGCTTCCAATTCGGATCGAACGGGTGCACCGCGCGGATGCCGGTGTCAAAGCCCTGCTTCTCCGCGGTGTCGATGATCGATTGCGCGGTGCCGATCTTCTTGATGTCGGCAATGAACTCCGCAAGCTCGGGGTTCTTCGCGGCGGCCGCCTGCGCCAGCGGATGATCTGCCGAGATCGCCATGAACTTTGCGCCGAACAGCGTGTCCGGGCGCGTCGTGAAGATCTTCAGCTCGCTCTCGCCGGCGGGCGTCGTCGCCTGATCCAGCGCGAAGCGAACCAGCAGCCCTTCCGAGCGGCCGATCCAGTTGCGCTGCATCAGCCGGACCTTGTCGGGCCAGCGATCGAGCCCATCGAGCGCGGACAGCAGCTCTTGCGAGTACTTCGTGATCTTGAAGACCCACTGGCTCATTTCCCGTTGTTCGACAACGGCGCCGGAACGCCAGCCGCGGCCGTCGATCACCTGCTCGTTGGCGAGCACGGTCATGTCGACCGGATCCCAGTTGAGCTTGCGCTTCTCACGCTCGGCGAGGCCGGCGCCGAGCATGTCCAGGAACATCTTCTGCTGATGCTTGTAGTAGCTGGGGTCGCAGGTCGCGAATTCGCGTGACCAGTCCAGCGACAGCCCGATCGAGCGGAGCTGCTTTTTCATCGCGGCGATGTTGTCGTAGGTCCAGGCTTTCGGCGCGACCTTGCGCTCAATCGCGGCATTCTCGGCCGGCAGGCCGAAAGCGTCCCAGCCCATCGGATGCAGCACGTTGAACCCCTTGGCGCGCATGAAGCGGGCCAGCACGTCGCCGAGCGTATAATTCCGAACATGGCCGATATGGATGCGCCCGGACGGGTAGGGGAACATCTCGAGCACATAGTATTTCGGCCGCGAATCGTCGTTCTTGGAGACGAAGATCGCCTGTTCGTCCCAGAGGCGTTGCCAGCGCGGTTCGGCGTCGCGGGCGTTATAGCGTTCGGAGGTCATGGAATCGTTGGGGTTTTCGTGGGTTCGGCCGTCTCAAGACGGCGGACTAGGCCATAGAAGTCCTTAGGGGGTCAATGGGTTGCCGCAGTTTGGAACTTTGCCGGGGCCTCCGCATAACTACGAAGGTCGGCGTTGGGGTGTGATTAAGGGGTCAATGCCAATTTGCGGCCCGACGAGACCGCATGAGTGCGATGGATTCCAGCTTCGACGAGCCCGATTACGACTATGCCGCGTCCATTGCCGGACGGGCGATGCGGAGCATGGCCGAACAGCGGATTGCGCCGACCCCGGCCAATTTTGCCGTCTGGTTCCTGTATTTCGGGGACGGCCATGAGGATCTGCGCAACGCGATCGATCTTCTGATCGACCACAATCGTCCTTTCGACGCCCGAACCAATCAGGACCTGTTCAAGACCTATGTCGCGCCCCAGGTGAGTGCCGCCGTGGTCGACACGTCCGAGCGGCTGCAGGCGCTCATGGGGGCCGCGAAGGAGTTTCTGGCGACCGCGATCGCCGACAATCATTCGCAGATGCAGGTCATCAGCGAGGTGGCGGACCAGGGCAAGGCCGGCGTCGATCCGAAGGCGCTGGTTGCCCAGCTCATGAACGAGCTGGCGCGGGCCGCCACACGGGCGACACGGCTGGAAGCCGGCTTTGCGGAAAAGACCCGCGAGCTCGACGTGATCCGCGATTCGCTATCGAGGTCCGAGGAGCGCGCCCGGACCGACACGCTGACCGGCCTCGCAAACCGGCGGGCGCTCGACGAATTCCTGCGCAAGGCGCAGGCGACTGCCGCGTGGGGCGAGCCGCTCAGCGTGCTGATGCTCGACATCGACCACTTCAAGACTTTCAACGACAATTTCGGCCACGGCGTCGGCGACCAGGTGCTGCGCCTGTTGGCGAAGGTGCTGCGCGAAAAGGTTCGCGAGCAGGACCTGCCGGCCCGCTATGGCGGCGAGGAGCTGATCGCGGTGCTGCCGGATGCCGATCTCGCCACCTGTGCCGAGATCGCCGACCGGATCAGGCACGCGCTCGCCGAGTGCACGATCACCCGCCGCTCCACCGGCGAGGTTCTGCCCAGCATCAGCGTGTCGATCGGCGTGGCGCAGTACCGGGCCGGCGAAGCGATCACCGATCTCGTCGAGCGCTGCGATCGCGCGCTCTATCTCGCCAAGAGCAGCGGCCGCAATCGCGTGGTGACGGAGACCGAGCTCGATCGCGCCGGAGTTGCGGGATAGCCTGTTGAGGGGTGGAGACGACGACGTTGGTCGTGGCTGACGATCAGCCCGCCATCATCATTTCGGTGGCGCCGGTCTCGATCGCCTGCACGCCGTGCTCGACGACATTGTTGCGGCCGCGGTGTTTTGCGGCGTAGAGCGCGGCGTCGGCGGCTTCGATCAGGTCGCCGGGACGCAAGGCCTCGTTCGGCTTCGTCGCGGCAACGCCGATCGAGACGGTAACGATCATGTGGGCTGAGGTGATGTGCGGCAGGCACAGCTTCAGCACGGCCGCGCGGGCCAGCTCGCCGATTTCCACGGCGCGGTTCACATCGGTGTTCGGCAGCAGCAGGCAGAATTCCTCGCCGCCATAGCGCGCCGCAAAGCCCATCGTGTCGGCGGCGATGCCGGACAGCGACTCGCCGAGCCTGGTCAGGCAGGAATCGCCTTCGAGATGGCCATAGGTGTCGTTGAACAGCTTGAAATGGTCGACGTCGATCATCAGCAGCGCGAGGTCGCTGCCATATTGCTGCGCGCGCATCCACTCGAAGTCGAGCCGGCTCTGGAAGCCGCGACGGTTGGCGAGCCCCGACAGCATGTCGATCGAGGCCATCACCGTCAGCCGGTCGTTGCTCGCTATCAGCTCGCGCTCGCGCTGGCTCAGCTGCGCCGCCATCGCGTTGAACGCGCGGGCGAGCGGCACGAACTCGGCCGGCAGGCGATTGCGCGCCGCGCGGGCCGACAGATCGCCTTCGCCGAGACGCTTGGCCATGTCGACGAGCATCTCGATCGGCTTGATGACGAGCTTTTCGGCGGCGATCAGCGCGCCGAGCAGGACGAACACGACGACGAAAGCGAGCTGGAGATAGGCGGTGCGGATGTCGCGGTTGACCGCCGCGGACACCTTGTCTTCGTCGATGCTGGCGATCAGGCGGGCGTTGGTGCCGGAGATCCGGATGTAGCTGACGGCGCGGCGCGAGCCGTCGGCGGCGAGGAAAGACAGTGAGCCTTCATCCTGGTCGGAACGCAGCGCCCTGTCGGCGATCGCCGACATCAGCGGCATGTTGTCGAGCGGACGGCCGACTGCGCTGTGCTGATCGGCCGGAGCGGCCAGCACGGTGCCTGCGCTGTCCACCAGCACGGCGGTGATGCCGGCGCGGCCGCCCAGATTGCTCATGACCTTCGACATCCAGTCGAGATTGACCGTGGCAAGGACGACGGCATCGGAGACGCCGCTGAAGGCGGACACCGGATAAACCGCCATCACCGTGGGCGTCACTATCGGCCGCGACAGGATGAAATCGCTCAGCACGAAGCGGCCGCTCGTTTGGGCCTGCTGAAAGTAGGGCCGGTCGCTCAGGTCGAGGCCGACATACATGTTGTTCGTCGCGCACTGGATGCGCCCGTCTACGCCCGCGATCAAAAGCGTGCGGATCCAGGGCAGGTTCGACGGCAGGCTCGCGCGCAGCACGTCGCAGCTCTTGCTGACGCCGCCGGCAGAGGCGCGAATAAAGGCCTCCGATTTCAGGATGGTCTCGACCGACGAGATCACCTCGCGCTGCGCATCGGCGCTGTGTCGCGCCACGGTGGTGAATTCAACCGTGGCCTGCGCGATCTGCCGGGTGCGGGTATCTTCGAGCGAACGGATGCGCTCGAGCATCAAGGGCGCCACCAGAATCACCGCGAGCAATGCAAGCCGCGCCCGGATTCCGAGAACCTGCTTGAGTTTCGCTCGTTTGCGGTTGAGACTGATTCTTGCCATCTTCGCTACCCACCCCGTTGGCCAAGGTAAAGCGAAGGGTTCAAAAACTCTTTCTTGAACTCGGTAAAATTGGACTTACCTCGGTCAGGATCACAGCCAAGCGACGTCATGACAGAAGCCAACGCCGCGCCGGTAACCGGCCATTCACCAAACGCGCTCGCCGCGGTCGAAGCCGAAATCGCCCGCGCCTGCAAGGATGCGCGACGCGATCGCGCCTCCGTGACGCTGATCGCGGTGTCCAAGACTTTCGCCGCAGATGCAATTACCCCGGTTATCGACGCCGGACAGCGCGTATTCGGCGAGAATCGGGTGCAGGAGGCCAAAGGCAAGTGGCCTGCGTTAACGTCTGTTTACTCGGGCATCGCGCTGCATCTGATCGGACCGCTGCAATCCAACAAGGCGAAAGAGGCGGTCGCGCTGTTCGACGCGATCCATTCGGTCGACCGTCCGAGCATTTGCCAGGCGTTAGCCAAGGAAATCGAATCCCAGAACAAGCACCCGCAACTCTTCGTCCAGATCAACACCGGCGAGGAGCCGCAGAAGGCCGGCATCGCGCCCGGCGAGGCCGACGCCTTCCTCGCCAGCTGCCGCGACACCTATGGGCTGACGATCTCCGGATTGATGTGCATCCCGCCGGTCGACGAGCCGCCGGCGGCGCATTTCGCGCTGACCGCCAAGATCGCCGCGCGCAACGGCTTGACGAATCTCTCGATGGGCATGAGCGCGGATTTCGCCAATGCCATCATGCTGGGTGCCACACATGTACGCGTGGGCAGCGCGATCTTCGGGCACAGGTAGTTGTTGTCGTCCCTGCGAACGCATGCGTTCGCAGGGACGACCATGAGGCTACTTACACAAACCCCACTGACACCTTCCCCAGCACGCCAAAGTCCGCCGCGAAATGATCGCCGGCCTCGATCGGCAGCGGCGGATGGCACGTGCCTGTGGTCACCACCTCCCCCGCCCGCAAGGTCAGTCCAAGCCCGCGCAGCTCATTGGCGAGCCAGGCGAGCGCGGCGCGGGGGTCGCCGAGCACGTTCTTACCGTGGCCGACACAGCGCTCGCCGCGCAGCGTGATCTGGGGCCGCTCCTCGACGAGATCCATCGCACGCCAGTTCGCAGTCGTCGCCGCGCCCAGCACGAACAGATGCGCGCAGGCATTGTCGGCGATCAGCTGCGCCTCGCCCGCTCCAGCGAAATCGGCAAAGCGCGAATCGGGAATCTCGATCGCAGGATGGAAGGTGTCGACCGCGGCGAGCACCTCATCGACGCTGTAGGGCGTTGCACGCGGCGCCAGATCGCGTCCCATGCGGAAGGCGAATTCAGGTTCGCCGACGCGCATCTCGTTGCCCTTCATCGACGCAGTCCCGCCATCGGCAATCACGGTGTCGCTCATGATGCGACCGGCGAGCGGTCCCGTGACATTGATGTGCTTCTGTCCTGATACGCTCGTGGCCGCGATCTTCCAGCCGAACAATGTCCCGCGCGACAATGTTTCGAGCCCGGCCTGGATGGCGTAGCCCTCCGTGCGGCTCTGTGGCCGCAACCGCGGCTCCAGCGCGTCAAGCTTGGTGCCGTCGCGCCAATGTTGAACGAGCACGCGCGAGGCGGCTGCGATCTGATCCCTGTCGAGCATACGTCCTCACCCGATGATGATTCTTGTTCTTGGTCCCAATCGCCGCAGCAATTGCAGCATCGCAGATTTCGTCATGGAGACGCAGCCCGCGGTCGGGCCGAAATTGTCGCGGGCCAGGTGCAAAAATACCGCGCTGCCGCGGCCGGCGACCCGCGGTCGCGTGTTGTGGTCGATTTCGATGATGAAGTCATAGAGATGGTCGGCACGCTTGAGCCGGTCACCGCCCTGCCCCTCGTCGAGCCGGATTCCCTGGTTGTAATGGCGATCCCTGGGATCCTCGCACCAGGCGTCCTCTCCGGTGATGATCCGGGCCGGCAGGAAGCTCTGCGGACGGCTGTGCCGGTCGCCCCGCCACCACAAGCGCTTGGGACGGAAGCTGCCCCTGGGGGTGCCGCCGTCGCCCTCGCGCTTGTTGGCCAGGATGCCGCCCCGCCCCAGCGCAACCGGTATGGTCAGCGATCCCGCCGTCAGCCAGCCTCGGCGCGGATTCCCGGCCGCAGGCTTAACGCGGATCGCAGAGAGCGGTCCGGCGCTTCGATTCTTGGTGTAACCAACTGAAGCTGCTTTATTTTTCATGTGAACGTGCAATGTCGAATTCATTACAGGACATTCATCAAACCGGCCTGCTATTCTGAGTTAGAGTGCTTCCGGCTTGTGAATCGGTAACAGCCCACTACTTCAACACGAACAACAATAATAACGGCGACCCCTAAACTTCCCCTCACGGCTGGGTGCAGCATGGATGCGCGCCGAGCCGGACCCCAAAAGGATGACCCCCTATGGCCAATGCCCGCAAGATCCTGATCGTGGATGACGATACCGATCTGCGCGACACGTTGGTGGAGCAATTATCGCTACACGAAGAATTCGAAGCCTCCGCCGTCGATACCGGCGCCAAGGGCGCGAGCGCCGCCAAGGCCAATGCCCCCGATCTCGTGCTGATGGATGTCGGCCTGCCCGACACCGACGGCCGCGAGGTGGTCCGCTCCTTGCGCAAGGGCGGCTTCAAGGCCCCGATCATCATGCTGACCGGGCACGACACCGATTCCGATACGATTTTGGGGCTCGAATCCGGCGCCAACGACTATGTGGCAAAGCCCTTTCGTTTCGCCGTCCTGCTGGCCCGCATCCGCGCCCAGCTGCGCCAGCACGAGGCCAGCGAGGACGCGGTGTTCTCGGTCGGCCCCTACTCCTTCCGGCCCGGCTCCAAGATGCTCACCGCCGCCAATGCGCGCAAGGTGCGGCTGACGGAGAAGGAGACCGCCATCCTCCGCTTCCTCTACCGCGCCGGCCAGATGCCGGTTTCGCGCGAGACCCTGCTCCAGGAGGTCTGGGGTTATAATTCCGGCGTCACCACCCACACGCTGGAAACCCACATCTACCGCCTCCGCCAGAAGATCGAGAAGGACGCCGCCAACCCGGAAATCCTGGTCACGGAAGCCGGTGGCTACAAGCTGGTGCCGTGATACGCTCGAAGGGCGTGCGAATCGTTTTAGATCGCATGCCTTTGAGCCTCGGATCTGAATGTCAATTGACGACGACGTAGCGCTTCTCGAGCGTGTCCCGACATTGCGCCTGTTGGGAGACGCCTCGTTGCGCATGCTGGCGATCGGCTCCGAGCAGCGTAACTTCGTCCGCGGCGATACCCTGTTCAATCTCGGCGACGACGCCGATGCCGGCTTCGTGGTCCAGCGCGGCGCCTTCCGGGTCGATGACGGCGCCGGCGCCGAGATGATCGCAGGTCCCGGCGCGTTGATCGGCGAGCTCGCGCTGGTGGTGCCGATGAAGCGGCCGTCGAGCGCGATCGCGCTGGAGCACTCCTCCGTCATCCGCGTCGCACGCAGCCTGTTTCAACGCGTGCTCGAAAGCGACCCCGCCGCCGCGGTTCGCCTGCGCGACGAGTTCGCGGTGCGCTCAAGTCAGATTGCCAGCGATATCCTGATGGCGGGTGCGAAGCTGACGTCGTGAGCTTGCTGTCATTCCGGGGCGCGCGACTTCGTCGCGCCCCGAATGACGGACGCTACACCTCCAGCGTCACCGTGACAGGCACATGGTCCGACGGCCGCTCCCAGCTCCGCGCATCGCGCAAAATCCTGAAATCGCTGACCGCATCCTTCAACGCGCGCGAGACCCAGATGTGGTCGAGCCGGCGGCCGCGATCGCCGACGGTCCAGTCGGCGGAGCGGTAGCTCCACCACGTATAGACTTTTTCCGACATCGGAATCCGCTCGCGCGCGACGTCGACCCATTCGCCGGCGGCCAGCGCGGCCTGCAGCTTTTCGGTTTCGATCGGCGTGTGCGAGACCACCTTCAGAAGCTGCTTGTGCGACCACACGTCGTTCTCGTGCGGGGCGACGTTGAGATCGCCGACCAGGATGTGGCGATCCTCGCCGCGCGGATGCAGCGGCTCGCACGCCTTCATCTCGTCGAGGAAGCGAAGCTTGTGGTCGAACTTCTCGTTCAGCGCGGGATCGGGAATGTCGCCGCCGGCGGGGACATAGAAATTATGCACCACCAGCGGCTTTGCGATACTGGCCTTCTCGCCGAACGATACGGAGATGTGACGCGAATCCAGCTTGTCGCAGAAGGTGCGGATATCAGTCGATTCGAACGGAATCTTCGAGACGACGGCGACGCCGTGATAGCCCTTCTGCCCATTCAGCGCGACGTGCTCGTAGCCGAGCCGCTTGAAGCGCTTCAGCGGAAAGGCATCGTCGATGCACTTGGTCTCCTGCAGGCACAGCACGTCCGGCCGCGCGCTCTTGAGGAATTTCGCGACCAGATCGATGCGCAGCCGCACCGAATTGATGTTCCAGGTTGTCAGGGAAAAACGCATGGGAAATGCGTCTTAGCACGGATTAGTGCTGGGAAAATGCTTGTCCACAGCGAGCTCTCGTAGGGTGGGTTAGCCGAAGGCGTAACCCACCACGGTCTTTCACCGCGGTAGCTGAAGTGGTGGGTTACGCTGCGCTAACCCACCCTACGAGACCTATCCCGGTGCCGGGCCGTAATTGGTGAAATCGATCTTGAACATGCCGGGATCGAGCTTCTTGCTCGAGTCCAGATTGTAGACCGCGATCGTGGTGTCGTAGCCCTGCGGATCGGTGACGGTCCACTGCTTCAACTGGCCGTCCTTGGCGCCGAACATCAGCAGGAGGCGGCTGGTGCCGACCAGCGCCTGCTTCTCCTCGATGGTGACGCTGACGAAGACGTCGTCGGCTGAGACGCCAACGACATTGGTGTCCTTCATCAGGTCGATGCGATCCGACAGCAGGAAACGCAGCGGCGTCTGCGACAGCGGATAGACGTCCTGGGTCGCGAGCTTGCGGTCGCGCACCACCAGCGAGGATCCGTCTGCGACGATGTCGATCGGGCTCGGTGCGTCATATTCGAAGCGCACCTTGCCAGGTTTCTGGATGTAGAAATCGCCTTGCGTCTTGCTGCCGTCGGGACCGACCTGGACGAAATTCCCGACCAGCGTCGACAGCGACGACAGATAGGCGCTGACCTTGGCCGCCTGCGCCTTCTGGTTGGCATCGAAGGTCTGGAAGATGCTGCTCGGCACGTTGCGGCGCGGATCCGGGATCACCGGATTCGGCGGCGTCTGAGTCGCTCCGGTGACTGCGGGCCCGCCGGCGGACGCTCCGCCGTCGCGGCCCTTCGGCGCGGGTTTCGGCACCGGGACGTTCTGCGCGAACGAGGACGCCGTCACCATCGCAGCGGTGACGAGAAGCACGCCGGCCACGCGCGCGCCTCGCGCAGCGATGGTGGCAGCGAATCGAATGTCCGGATGTCTGATCAACGCGTCGTCCTAATGTGGCTGGGCGTCTTTTAGCGTGATTTCGGGCAAAAGCAGATAACGATTTCGCGTGAAATGATGTCTGGAGGCGGCTGCCTCACATATGGCTGTCTTCTTCCTCGACCAGAATCTCGCGCTTGCCGGCGTGGTTGGCGGGTCCGACGATGCCTTCCAGTTCCATGCGCTCCATCAAGGATGCGGCGCGGTTATAGCCGATCTGCAGGCGGCGCTGGATGTAGCTGGTCGAGGCCTTGCGGTCGCGTTTGACGATCGCAACGGCCTGCTGGAAGAGGTCGCCGCCGCCATCGCCACCCATGCCGGTGGCGTCGAACACCGCGCCGTCCTCGTCCTCGGTGGGCTCTTCGGCCGTGACGGCCTCGAGATATTCCGGCTGGCCCTGCGTCTTGAGGTGACGCACCACCTTCTCGACTTCCTCGTCGGAGGCGAAGGGTCCGTGCACGCGGCTGATGCGGCCGCCGCCCGCCATGTAGAGCATGTCGCCCTGGCCGAGCAGCTGCTCGGCGCCCATCTCGCCCAGAATGGTGCGGCTGTCGATCTTGGACGTCACCTGGAAAGCGATGCGGGTCGGGAAGTTCGCCTTGATGGTGCCGGTGATGACGTCGACCGACGGACGCTGCGTCGCGAGGATCACGTGCAGGCCGGCGGCGCGCGCCATCTGCGCGAGGCGCTGCACCGCGCCTTCGATGTCCTTGCCGGCGACCATCATCAGGTCGGCCATTTCGTCGACGATGATGACGATGTAGGGCAACGGATCGAGCGAGAGCTTCTCTTCCTCGTAGATCGCCTTGCCGGTCTCCTTGTCGAAGCCGGTATGCACGGTGCGCGTCGGCTCTTCGCCCTTGGCTTTTAGTTCGAGCAGGCGCGTGTTGTAGCCGTCGATGTTGCGCACACCGAGCTTGGCCATGTTCTTGTAGCGCTCTTCCATCTCGCGCACGGCCCATTTCAGCGCGACCACCGCCTTCTTCGGGTCGGTCACGACGGGCGTGAGCAGATGGGGAATGCCGTCATAGACGGAGAGTTCGAGCATCTTCGGATCGACCATGATCAGGCGGCACTGGTCCGGGCGCAGCCGGTAGACCAGGCTGAGGATCATGGTGTTGATGGCGACCGATTTGCCGGAGCCGGTGGTGCCGGCGATCAGCATGTGCGGCGTGCGCGCGAGGTCGATGATGACAGGGTCGCCGCCGATGGTCTTGCCGAGGCAGAGCGGCAGCTTCGCCACCGTTTCGGTGGCTTCCTTGGCGATCAGCAGCTCGCGCAAATAGACCTTTTCGCGATGCGCGTTCGGCAGCTCGATGCCGATGGCGTTGCGGCCGGGCACCACGGCGACGCGGGCCGACAGCGCACTCATCGACCGCGCGATGTCGTCGGCGAGCCCGATCACGCGCGACGATTTGATGCCGGGCGCCGGCTCCAGCTCGTACAGCGTGACCACGGGGCCCGGATTGGCTTTGACGATTTCGCCGCGCACGCCAAAGTCCTGGAGCACGCCTTCGAGTGAACGGGAATTGGCTTCCAGCTCGGCCTTGCTGAGCGGCTGGCGATCGCCGGCCTTTGGCGCGGCCAGCACGGAGACGGACGGAAGCTCGAACTTGTCGGAGGATTTCTTGGCAGCAGCCTTCGGGGCAGCCTTCTTGCGCGGGGCGCGCGCGGCGGGCTCCTCCTCTTCCTCCTCGTCTTCTTCCTCTTCCTCGTGCTGATCCTCGTCGTCCTCGGACTGCGGCGAGATCGAGGGCGCGGCGCGGCCGCCGCCCAGATTCGGCTCTTGGCGGCTGAACGCCACGGCCTTGGTCTTCGGGCCGCTCGAGACCAGCGAGCGGTAAGCGGCACCACTGAGCCAGATCAGCCGCGCCTTCGTGCTCATCAGCGCATGGAACAGCCAGCCCAGCGACACCGAGCGCCGATCGTTCTCCTCGTCCTCGTCGAGCGGCTTGTCGTCGTCCTCGATCTCCGAGAGTTCGTCGTCGTGCTCGCGGGCGCCAAGACCGCATGCGATCAGGAAGGTCGCGGCCATCGCGGCGAACAGGATCGTGCCCAGCACCACGCGATAGATCGTGCCGGCCGGCCCGAAAATCACTGCGGGCGCGCGCACGAGCGCATCGCCGACCACGCCGCCGAGGCCGGTCGGCAGCGGCCATGCGCCGCCATGCGGCCAGCAGCTGACGAAGCCTGCCGCGATCACCGTGCAGAGAATCCAGGAGCCGAGCCGCAGCGCCTCGCGGTCGAACGGGCGGTGGGTCATCATGCGCCAGCCCCAGACCGCGACGGTCAGGACCAGCATGATGGCGCCGAGCCCGAGGATCTGCATCGCAAGGTCGGCGCCGATCGCGCCGGCATAACCGAGAATGTTGCGGATCGGCCTCGAGGTCGCGTGGCTCAGGCTGGGGTCCTGCACCGACCAGGTCATCAGCGCTGCCGAGGCAACGCCCGACAACGCGATCAGGCCGAAGCCGGTGAGCTCGCGCACGCGCCGAGCCAGCCCCTCGCGGATCGAGGGCGGCAGATGGCCGACCAGTGGAATGACACGTTCGATTGTCGACATGCTCATGGGCCCCACCTAACCCAGAGTCTCGACCAGCCGGTGCAACGCCTGCGCCGTGGTCTCGCCATCCTGCACCAGCGCCAGGCGAATGTAGCCTGCGCCGGGATTGAAGCCGTCGGGCTGCTGCCGCGCCAAAAAGCTGCCGGGCACCACGCGCACGCCTGCTTCCTTGAACAATTTCAGACACACCGACACGTCGTCACCGATCTCGGACGTGTTGAGCCAGACGCAAAAGCCGGCGTCGGGCCGTCGGTAGCCGTAGCGGTTACCGATGATCTGATCGGCGAGATCGAACTTGATCCGGTAGAGCCTGCGGTTCTCCTCGACATGCGCCTCGTCGCCATAGGCAAAGGTCGCGACGTGCTGGAGCGGCACCGGCACCTGCGGCGCGGCGATGTTGCGCAGCTCCAGGAACATGCCGATGAACTTCTTGTCGCCGGCGGCGAAGCCGACGCGCAGGCCCGGAAGATTTGAGCGCTTCGACAACGACTGGAACGCAGCCACGCGGGTGAAATCGGGGCCGGCGCATTCGAGCGCACTGCCCGGTGCTTCGCGGGTGTAGATCTCCGAATAGCACTCGTCGCTGAGGATCATGAAGCCATAGCGATCGGCGAGGCTCTTCAGCCGCGTGAAGTAGTCACGCGAGGCGACCGAGCCCTGCGGATTGGCGGGCGAGGCCAGATAGAACGCCACCGTGCGTGCCAGCGTCGCCTCGTCGATGGCGTCGAGGTCAGGCAGGAAGCCGTTCTCGACGGTGGTCGGCAGATAGACCGGCTCGCAAGCTGCGGCACCCGCGCCGGCGCCATAGACCGGATAGAACGGATTCGGCATCAGGATCGCCGGTTTGCCGGGGCGCGGGCCGACATAGCGGACGGCCGCGATCGCGGCGAGGAACAGCCCTTCGCGGCTGCCATTGAGGACGAGAATCTCGCCCTTGGGGTCGAGCGGCCGCGGCAGCTTGAAGCGCGACGATAGCCAGCTGCTCGCGGCTTGGCGGAACGGCTCGGTGCCCTGGTTCATCGGGTAGCGGCCGAAATCGGCGATATGCTTGGCCAGCACCGGGCCGACGAAGTCAGGCACCGGATGCTGGGGCTCGCCGACCGCGAGCGAAATCAAGGGCTTGCCGGGTTGATGCGGCGCCAGCAGCTCGTTCAGCCGGACGAAGGGCGAGCGTCCGGTATCGGAGCTTCCACTGGCCTGTGGCGCACGGGATGAAGCGGTCATGACCATTCTGGGCGCCAGCACTCTCGGAACAGCCGGTCGCGCGAAGGCCCCGGCGGGAAGCGGTTCAGTTCACCATAGATAGGGCGAGGTTAAGACGCGATTAACCATCGGCCGCCGCCTCCGTCCAGAGCAGGAATAATGAGGCCGGATAACAACGGGATGCGTGGCACTCCGGGAGCCATGGTCGGGCTTGTCCCGGCCATCCACGGTTTCTTTCGCGTCCAAGAACGTGGATGCCCGGGAGAAGCCCGGGCATGACGAGCGCCCGCGAAATCAAGCGGCTAGTGCCCCGGCAGCCTCTCGAACGTTGCCATCCCCGCCGGGATCGCATGAAACTCCTGCATGTCGCAGGTGTAGATCGCCATCTGCGGCTGGAATTGCTTTGGCTCGTCCAGCGTGCCGACCTTCAGGATCGCGGCTGGCAGCCCGGGAGCCCTGGTCACCAGATGCGTGCCGCATTCGGCGCAGAATTCGCGCGTGACGGCGCGTTCGAGATCCTTGCGCGTGAACTGCTTGGGCTGCCCCAGGATGTAGCTGAAGCCGGCCACCGGCATCGCGATGAAGGTGTTGGGCGCGCCGCCCGAGATGTACTGGCACTCGCGGCAATGGCACTGGGCCTGCATCATCGGATCACCTTCGGCCACGTAGCGCACTTCGCCGCAATAGCATCCGCCTTCCAAACGCATGACGACCTCCCCGATTATTGTTTCTTGTGGTCGATATTTCTGCGCCGCCGGTGCGGAATGGCAATCCTTTTCTTCGCTGCGAAATCAAAGCACCCCGCCCAAAAAGAAAGGGGCTCCAACTTGCGCTGGAGCCCCTCAACGGTCAGGGCATTGCCGGGTATGTGCCCGAACCGTAGTTCTGAGCGCGATCTCCGGGGAGACCGCGCCCGGGAGGAGACTTACATGTTGTAGGCGCGCTCGGTGTGCTCGGTGATGTCGAGGCCTTCACGCTCGCTCTCGACGTTGGTCCGCAGGCCAACGATCACGTCGACGACCTTGTAGAGGATCGCCGAACCGATGCCCGACCACACCAGCGTGGTGCCGACGCCCCAGATCTGGGACATCATCTGCGCCGCGAAGTCGTAGTCGCCGACCTTCGGCGGGATCGCGGTGTAGTCCATGACGCCAGCGCCACCGAGGGCGGGGTTGACGAGAATGCCGGTGCCGATGGCGCCGACGATGCCGCCGACGCAGTGCACGCCGAACACGTCGAGGCTGTCATCGTAGCCGAGCGCGTTCTTCACGACGGTGCAGAAGAACAGGCAGACTACGCCGACGATGAGGCCGAGGACGATCGCGCCCATGACGCCGGAGTAGCCGGCCGCAGGGGTGACCGCCACGAGGCCCGCGACCGCGCCGGAGATGACGCCGAGCACCGACGGGTGACCCTTGATGATCCACTCCGCGAACATCCACGACAGCGCGGCGGCTGCGGTGGCGACGAAGGAGTTGGTCATGGCGAGCGCAGCGCCGCCGTTGGCTTCCAGGTTGGAGCCGGCGTTGAAGCCGAACCAGCCGACCCAGAGCAGCGAGGCGCCGATCATCGACATGGTCAGCGAGTGCGGGGCCATCAGCTCCTTGCCGTAGCCGACGCGCTTGCCGATCAGGAGAGCGCCGATGAGGCCTGCGATGCCGGCGTTGATGTGCACCACGGTGCCGCCCGCGAAGTCGATCGCGCCCTTCTTGAAGATCCAGCCGGCGTCGGCGTTGAGCTCGTCGAGCTTGGCCTGCGCCGCGGTCTTCGCGGCCGCATCAGTGGCAGCAGCGAGCGCCTTGGCCGCATCCTGGATCAGGTCCGGACCCTGCCAGTACCAGACCATGTGCGCGATCGGGAAATAGATCAGCGTGACCCAGAGCGGGATGAACAGGGCGATCGCCGAGAACTTCATGCGCTCGGCGAAGGCGCCGACGATGAGAGCGGGCGTGATCGCCGCGAAGGTCATCTGGAAGCACACATAGATGAGCTCCGAGATGTTGGCGTCGACCGAGAAGGTCGCGGCCTTCGTATCGGTGGTGACGCCCATCATGAAGGCCTTGGAGAAGCCGCCGATGAAGTCGGAACCGCCGGTGAAGGTGAGGCTGTAGCCGTACACGGCCCAGATCACGGTGACGACGCAGACGGTGTAGAACACCTGCATCAGGACGGAGAGCATGTTCTTGGAGCGGACGAGACCGCCGTAGAACAGCGCGAGGCCGGGGATGGTCATCAACAGCACCAGCACTGTCGATGTCAGCATCCAGGCGTTGTCTCCCTTGTTGACCGTTGGCTCGGCGTAGGCTGCGGTCGCAGCGAACAGGCCGACTGCGAGAGCCGCCAATCCCGCGCCATAGGGACGCTTGAACGTCATATTATTCACTCCTGATTGGATAAAGGTTGAGCGCGAAATCAAAGGGCCGCGGCATCGGCCTCGCCGGTGCGGATGCGCACCGCGTGGTCGAGGTTGATGACGAAGATCTTGCCGTCGCCGATCTGTCCGGTTTTCGCGGCGGACGTGATGGCGTCGATGGTCTTGTCGACCTGGTCGGAGGCGACAGCGACCTCGATCTTGATCTTGGGCAGGAAGCTCACGGCATATTCGGCGCCGCGATAGATTTCCGTATGGCCCTTCTGGCGGCCATATCCCTTGACTTCCGTCACCGTGAGACCGTGAACGCCGATGGCGGTCAGGGCGTCACGGACTTCTTCCAGCTTGAATGGCTTGATAATCGCCATAACAATTTTCATGGGTCCTATCCCCGCTTGGGCCCGGTCCGGACGTGGCCGGGCGTTCTCGACTGGTTCGCCACGAGGGAGAAAGTTCACTACGCGGGCACAGCCAGGACCCGTAGAATCAAATGCCGTGCCAGATCGGGCGCGGTGCCTAACGGACTATGAAAACGGGTGTTTTCGCGGTGGGCGGGTATTGCGGTGCAGTGCGCTATTCCGTCGCGCCCAAAACGTGGTCAGGCCTGCTCAAAATGCGAGCATGACAGGCTGCCGACACAATATTGCTCATGCGTCGGGCAGCTCAGAGGTAATTACGTAGCGCCGCCGCCTATTGCAGGGCTTCGCCGTGCTGCGAAATATCGAGCCCCTCGAGCTCGTGCTCACGGGATACGCGCAAGGGCACGAACAGGCCGACCAGCTTGAGCAGGATGAAGCTCACGCCAGCCGACCAGACGAAGGTGACGGCGACGCCATAGAACTGGATCAGGAGCTGCTGCGGGTGGCCCTCCAGCAGGCCGGCGGTGCCGCCGATGGCGCTGGTTGCGAACACGCCGGCGAGCAGGGTCCCGGTCAGGCCGCCGATGCCGTGGACGCCGAACACGTCGAGCGAATCGTCATAGTTGAAGCGGTGCTTCAGCCAGGTGCAGGCCCAATAGCAGACCGCACCCGCAATGATGCCGATGACGATGCCGTGCCAGGGCGCCACGAATCCGGAGGCCGGCGTGATGGTGCCGAGCCCGGCCACCGCGCCGGAGATCATACCGAGCACGGAGGGCTTGCGCCGTGTCGACCATTCGATCGCGCCCCAGGTCAGCGCACCGGCGCAGGCGGCAAGATGGGTGGCGATGATCGCCATCACCGCGCGTGAATTGGCCGCGCCCGCCGAGCCGCCGTTGAAGCCGAACCAGCCGACCCACAACAGCCCGGTGCCCATCACCGCGAGCGAAAGATCGAACGGCGAGAGATTTTCGGAGCCGTAGCCGTGACGGCGCCCCATCACCTTGGCGGCGACGAGGCCGGCGGTGCCGGCCGACAGATGCACCACGAGGCCGCCGGCGAAATCCAAGACGCCCATGCTGTTGAGGAAGCCGCCGCCCCACACCCAGTGCGCCAGCGGAATGTAAACGAAGATGAACCAGGCGACGGAGAACAGGAGATAGGCGGAGAACCGCATCCGGTCTGCGACCGAGCCCGCGACCAGCGCCACCGTGATGATGGCAAACGTCATCTGGTACAGCATGAACAGTGCTTCCGGAATGGACTTCGCCGCCGGGTTGACGCTGTCCATGGTCATGCCGGCGAGAAACCAGCGGTCGAGCGTGCCGATCCACGGGCCGTCGCCGACGAAGCACAGCGAATAGCCGAACGCGACCCAGAGAATGGAGATGATCGTCACCGCGGCGAGGCTTTGCGCCATGGTGGCGAGCACGTTCTTCTTGCGCACCATGCCGGAATAGAACAGCGCGAGCCCCGGGATCGTCATCATCAGCACCAGCGCGGTGGCGACGATCATCCAGGCGGTGTCAGCGGTGTTGATCTCAGAGGCCGCCGCTTGCGCCGGCGCGGCCATGACCAGCGCAAGTCCGATCGGCGCAGCCATGGCAGCTGCGCGGCGCAAATATCCCGCCATGTCGTTCCCCCAGCATAGAAATACGTCGCACGCTGTGGCGTCGTTGCCCGGCGCGATCGAAGAAGGTGTATCAGGGCGTTTTCGAGCGAAGCGGATACCGGTTCGCGCCAGGAAAACGCGTCAAAACAAAAATCTAGAGCGCGTCGCTGTCGGTTTCGCCGGTACGGATGCGCAGCGCGTGGTCGATCGGCGTGACGAAGATCTTGCCGTCGCCGATCTGCCCGGTGCGCGCGGTCGAGGTGATCACGGCGACCGCCTTGTCGGCGACGTCGGAGGCGACCGCGATCTCGATGCGCAGCTTCGGGAGGAAGTTCACGACATATTCGGCGCCGCGATAGATCTCGGTGTGGCCCTTCTGCCGGCCATAACCCTTCACCTCGGTCACGGTCATGCCGTGGACGCCGATCGCCGTCAGGGCCTGGCGGACCTCATCGAGCTTGAAGGGTTTGATGATCGCGACGACGAGTTTCATGGTCAGGCCTATTCCCCGGGATGCGCCGCGCCGTATGTCCCCGGCGCAGCGTCAATCTGGCATCTTTCCGGGCAAATGGCATAAAAAAGTTGCAGACTGAAGCGGAAAAACGTCTGGCCATGTGAACGGCCGCCTCTGTACAGGGCAGCCGTTCATCCTTCACAATGCATTTTTGGCATGGATGCGGTGAACCCAAGCGTCCCGGCCGGTACAAACGTATGTTTGAGGGGGACGCTTCATGGCGAGTTGGTTCTACGCATCCGAGGGCAAGCAGCAGGGGCCCTTTCCGGAAGGGCAATTCCGCGATCTCGTCGCCCAGGGCGTCGTGCGCCCGGATACGCTGGTATGGTCCGAGGGCATGGCCGGCTGGCAGAAGGCTGTCGAAATTCCCAGCCTGATCGGCGGCGGCGGTGCGCCCCCGGTGATCCCGGCCGGCGGCCCGCCGATGATGGGCTCCGGTGGCTATGCCGGCGGCGGAGGCGGAGGGTCGCTGTCGGTCGATTTCAGCATTCTCGAGTTCACCTGGCGCACGCTCGTGCTCGTGATCGGCTCGTGCTTCGTGATCCCGGTGCCGTGGCTGTTCGTCTGGTACACGAAATGGATCGTGCCCTGCATCAAGGTTCCCGGACGGCCCAATCTCAGCTTCACCGGCAACGCGATGACGCTGGTGCCCTGGTTCTTCGGCTTCATCGTTTTGGCGATCGCGCTCGGCTTCGTCGGCAGCCAGCTGCTCTCCAATCTGCTGTTCATCGTCCAGATCGTGCTCTACTGGCTGCTGATCAAATGGATGATCGCAAACCTTGCTTCCAACGGGCAGCCGCTCGCTCTCAGCTTTACCGGTTCGGTCTGGGCCTATATCGGCTGGAACCTGCTGTTTGCGATCTCCATCATCACCATCATCGGCTGGGCCTGGGTTGCCGCGGCCCAGATGCGCTGGTTCTGCCGCAGCATCGAAGGCACGCGGCGCGAGATCGTGTTCAAGGGCAGCGGTCTCGACATCCTCTGGCGCGGCATCGTGGCTGCGATCCTGTGCAGCCTGATCATCCCGATTCCGTGGGTGTATCGCTGGATCATGAACTGGTTCGCGTCGCAGACCGAGCTCGCTCCGCGGGGCGCGCAGTCGCGCATGTAACGGCTGCTGGCTTTCGGTAGCGAGCAGCCAGGATGTCCAATCGAATCTGGTTTCACGCATCTGAAGGCCAGCAGAAGGGTCCGTTTCCGGAGGCGCAGTTTCGCGATCTGATCGCGCGGGGAATCGTGCGATCGGATACGCTGGTCTGGGCCGAGGGGATGACCGGCTGGCAGAAGGCCGGCGCGGTCCCCGGTCTCGTGCCCGGCGCATCACCGGCGGTGGCTTCGAGCGGCGACGCGCGAGGCCGGCTGTCGGTGGACCTGCCGCTGTGGCCGTTCCTGGGATGGTGCATCCTGCTGGTGGTCGGCAACGCCGTCGTGGTGCCGGCTCCCTGGATCGCCACCGGCTACTACCGCTGGCTCTTCCCGCGCGTCCACGTTCCGCAGCGGCCGAACATCGGCTTCACCGGACAGGTCGGCGATATCTGGTACGTCTTCGTCGCGCTTGCGCTGGCGGGCTATGTGGGTCTCGTCCACGACCTCTTTCAGCTTGCGACGATTCCGCTCCAGGCCTTCCTGTCCTGGATGGTCATGCGCTGGGTGATTGCCAATCTCAGCTCGAACGGTCAGCCGATTCCGATGACGTTCGACGGGAGCCCCTGGGCCTTCATCGGCTGGCAGCTCCTGATGTTCCTCGCCATGTTCACGATCATCGGCTGGGCCTGGGTCATGGCCGCATGGATGCGCTGGATTTGCCGAAACATCGCGGGAACGCGGCGCGAGATGATATTCGTCGGCACGGGCCTTCAGCTATTGTGGCGAACCCTCGCATTCGGCTTCGGCTGCCTTCTGATCATTCCGATTCCGTGGCTGCTGGGCTGGTACTTCACGTGGACCATGGCGCAGTTCGAGCTCGTCGAGCGCGCGAGGGCAACGGCTTAGGATTTGCGTTCGCGCACGGAGCCTTCCTGCGCGACGGAGGCGACCAGCGTACCGTCCGGCTTGAAGATCGAGCCGCGGGTCAGGCCGCGGCCGCCGCGCGCGCTCGGCGAATCCTGTGCGTAGAGCAGCCACTCGTCGGCGCGGAACGGGCGATGAAACCACATCGCATGGTCGAGGCTGGCGGGCATCATGCGCTTGTCGAACAGCGTGCGGCCATAGCGTGCCATGATCGCGTCCAGCAGCGAGAAGTCCGAGGCGTAGGCGAGCGCGCACATGTGTAGCGCTGGATCGTCGGGCAGCTTCGCGGCGGTCTTGATCCAGACGTGAATGCGGCCGTCGTCGATCTTCTGGCCGAAATAGCGACCGAGCTCGACCGGGCGCAACTCGATCGGACGATCGGATTCATAGTAGCGGCGGATGAACTCCGGCATCTCCTTGAACATCGGCTGCTTCGCCACCTCCTCCGCCGTGAGCTTCTCCGGCGGCGGCACGTCGGGCATCTTGTCCTGATGGTCGAACGCACTCTCCTCTTCGGCGTGGAACGACACCATGATCGAGAAGATCGCGTTGCCGTGCTGGATCGCGGTGACGCGGCGGGTCGAATAGCTCTTGCCGTCGCGCAGGCGTTCGACCTGGTAGATGATCGGGATCTGCGGATCGCCCGGCAGGACGAAATAGCAGTGCAGCGAATGCGGCAGCCGGCCCTCGACCGTGCGGCAGGCCGCGACCATCGCCTGCCCGATCACCTGGCCGCCGAACACCCGCTGCCAGCTGGTCTTCGGGCTGTTGCCGCGGAACAGATTCACCTCGAGCTGCTCGAGATCGAGGATCGAAATGAGGTCGATCAGGCTTTTGGACATGGAGTGAGCTTTCTCGCCGTCGTTCCGGGGCGGATGGTCCACAATGGGCCGTTCCGCCCTTGTTTCACCGCACTGTTTCGCCCACCTCAAGTCTGCTAGCAAGACCAGGATTTGATCGGGAATTTGGGTATGTCGGTACAGGGTAGCATTGTCATTGGTGGCGGCGCGTTTGCAGGGCTTGCGCTGGCCCTGGCGCTGCGACAGGGGCTCGGGCCCGAGATTCCCGTCATCGTCGGCGATCCCGCGCTCGCCACCCGGCCAAGCCGCGACCCCCGCGCCACCGCCATTGTGGCCGCCTGCCGCCGCCTGTTCGAGGCGATCGGCGCCTGGGACGACGTCAGGAGCGAAGCGCAGCCGATCCTCGACATGGTCGTCACCGATTCCAAGCTGGAGGATGCCACCCGTCCGGTCTTCCTCAATTTTGCCGGCGATGTCGCGCCGGGCGAGCCCTTCGCGCATATGGTCGAGAACCGCCGCCTGATCGATGCGCTGGTGGTGCGTGCCGAGGCCGAGGGCATCGATCTGCGCGCCACCACGGTCGCATCCTACGATGCGCGCACCGAGGGCATCGACGTGACGCTCGGGGACGGCAGCGTCATCGCGGCCAGCCTGCTGGTTGCCGCCGATGGCGCAAGGTCAAAGCTGCGCGAGCGCGCCGGCATCGCCACCCATGGCTGGGAGTATGACCAATCCGGCATCGTCGTCACGGTCGGCCATGAGCGCGATCACGAGGGCCGCGCCGAAGAGCATTTTTTGCCGGCGGGCCCGTTCGCGATCCTGCCGCTGTCGGGAAAACGCTCGTCGCTGGTATGGACCGAGCGGCGAGCTGAGGCCGCGCGGATCATTGCTCTCAGCGACGAAGAGTTTCACGCCGAGCTCGAGCAGCGTTTTGGCCTGCATCTCGGCGAAGTGAAGGCGCTCGACAAGCCGCGCGCCTTTCCGCTGTCCTATTTCGTCGCGCGCTCCTTCATCGCCACCCGCCTCGCGCTGGTCGGCGATGCCGCCCATGTCATCCACCCCATTGCGGGCCAGGGCCTCAACATGGGCCTGAAGGATGTCGCGGCGCTGGCCGAGGTCGTGGTCGATGCCGCGCGGCTCGGCATGGATCTCGGCGCCGCCGACGTGCTCGAGCGCTACCAACGCTGGCGCCGTTTCGACACCATGGCGATGGGCGTTGCCACCAACTCGCTGAACTTCCTGTTCTCCAACCAGTCGACGCTGCTGCGCACCGTCCGCGACATCGGCCTCGGCCTCGTCGATCGCGCCCCGCCGCTGAAGAACCTCTTCATCCGCCAGGCCGCGGGATTGACGGGCGAGGTGCCGCGGCTGCTGAAGGGCGAGGCGTTGTAAGGGGCGCTGGCGCTAATCTCCGCTGTCGTCCCGGACAAGCGAAGCGCAGATCCGGGACCCATAACCACAGGGAGTGGTTTGGCGAAGACTCGGAGTTGTCACTTCGCTCCGCAACCGCTCTCTGTGGTTATGGGTCCCCGCGTTCGCGAGGACGACACCGAGTGTGTCGCGCGGTCATCGCGCAACAACGGGCTACCCGACCATCATCAATCGATCTTGCGCGCCTCTTCCGGCAGCATGATCGGGATGCCGTCACGGATCGGATAAGCCAGCTTGGCGCTGCGCGAGATCAGCTCCTGCTTTGCAGAATCGAACTCCAGCGGGCCCTTGGTCAGCGGGCAGACGAGAATTTCCAGCAGTTTGGGATCGACGCTGGCTTCAGGACGTTCGGTGGACGCGTTCATTGGAGTCTCCGGCAATCGGTAGCCTCTAGCACAGAAATCCGCGCCCGCCCATCGCGGCTGCCAAAGCGTTTTCCGGCGCAGTAGGTTACCGGTTGCGCAAAGAAAATGCGTCAAGATAAGAAATCTACGCGGAGACCATCGTCAAGACCTCGTCGAGCAGGGACTGCAGCCGTGCTGCCGGCACCGGCGCGCCTGACAGGGCGAAGCCGAGGAATGTCCAATACAGGATCTGCGCCCGGGCCTGCGCGGTTGCCGGGGTGAGCCCGCGTTTTTCCAGCAGCCCCTCGATATAGTCGAGCCGGCGGCGGTCGATCGCGCGCACGGCCCCTTGCGCGGCCGCATCGAAGGCCGCCCAATTGCGCACCGCGCGTTCGAGCTCGAGCCGCGCACCGAACGACCTCCGTAGCAGCGCCTTGAGCGGGTCGTCGCCGGCGGCTTCGACGTCTGCGATGATCTGCTCGGCCGCGATCTCGCGCCAGCGCTTCAGCACGGTGGCCTGGAACGCGCCGAGATCGGCGAAATGCCAATAGAAGCTGCCGCGCGACACGCCCATGGATTTTGCCAGCGGATCGGCCTTGAGCGCGGTGAAGCCGCTTTTGGCGAGCGCCTTGAGACCTTCCTTGATCCAGTCGTCGGCGGAGAGCTGTTCGGTCATGTCGGGTTCCCGGAGGCCAACCATACACTAGTGTATTGACAGGCCGCAGGCCAGCGCCTACGTCTCCATACATAACTGTATGGAGAGATGATGATGCGTGATCTCCTGCTGGAATGCGCCGGCCTCGCCACCATCGCCGTAGCCCTCATTCATGGCGTCCTCGGCGAGACCAAGGTCTTCGCCCGTGCCCGCATCGAGCCGGAACGGCTCCGCACCCTGATCCGCCTGGTCTGGCAGACCTCGACCGTGGCGTGGATCGGCGGCGGCGTGTTGCTGCTCGCGACTCCCTGGATGGCGTCCGAGTCGGCGCGGCACTGGATCGTCATCACGCTCGCCTGCGTGCTCGGCTTCGCCGCCTTCGCCAATGCCTGGGCCACGCGAGGCCGGCATTTCGGCTGGATGGCGCTCAGCGCCGTCGTGGCGATGACGGTCGCCGGCTACTGAGCGTCGACGAGCGACGCATGGATGCGTCCCGGCGGAGGCGAAAGCGGCATGGGCTTTGCCGTCAGCCAGGGCGTGCGCGGACGTCTGCGCTGGGCGGACTGGCTGCAGCGCCACTCACCGGGAATGCGAAGTGCGGCCTAGCGCAATTGGCGAAGTCGGCCGTTCATCCCGGCCGTGAGGCGTAAGGCCGCAGCGCCACTGCGAATGCGGGCTGCCTGCGGACAGCACTGATCTTTTGCCGGTCGTTAGAAGAACTCTAAATCCAATTGGCCCCGTACCGGATTGACTTCACCATCACCTTTGCTTCCTTCAGTCCGGCTTCGCGGCTCGCGTAGCGCGCACGACAGAGGAGGAGACGTTCGTGAAGGTCATTCGTGTTGTTGCCATTGCACTGACGGTTGGAATGGGCATGGGGTCGGCCGCCATGGCCGACGGTTTCAAGGATTGCACCAAGCTCGACAAGGCGTCGTGGAAGCCGGCCAGCGAGGCCGAAGCCAAGGCCAAGGCACTCGGCTACGAGGTGCGGCGCTCCAAGATCGAAGGCTCCTGCTATGAGGTCTACGGCGTCAAGGAAGGCAAGCTTTACGAGCTGTTCTACAGCCCCGAAGATCTCAGCCTGAAGCACACGATCGCCAAGTAGACCGCGCGAATTGATCCGCGCAAAACAAGGCTTGAGGATGGTCTTCGCTTGATCGAAGAAGCGATGCCAAAAGCGCGCGGGGGGGCCGACCGGCCCCCCGCGGATCGAACCGCTTCGCGGACGGTCGCGGTCTGGGACCTCCCGCTGCGCCTCTGGCACTGGGCACTCGCGGCTAGCGTTCTGGCCGCGTGGTTCACGCCCACCGTCTATGACCGAACTCACCGCATCGTCGGCTATGCGGTGCTCGGACTTCTCGTCTTTCGCCTGGTCTGGGGCTTCCTGGGAAGCCGCTATTCGCGCTTCCGGATGGTCGGCGTAAGGCTTCGGGCGGCGCCAAGCTATCTCTGGAATCTGCGCCGCGGCATCACCGGCCGCTACATCGGGCTCAATCCCGCCGGCACCTTGATGCTGGTGGCGCTGCTGGCTGCGCTCGCCGTCTCGACGATCACGGGAGCGATGTCGGTCACCACCACCTTCTTCGGCGTCTGGTGGGTCGAAGACACCCACCATTATTCATCGGATGCGGTCATCGTCCTGGTCGTGGTCCACGTCGTGGGCGTGGTGCTGATGGGGCTACTCCAGCGCGAGAGCCTGGTCCGCGCGATGATCACCGGACGCAAGCGCATCCGCGGCCATTCCTAAAAATATCGTTGCCGATCGATGCACGCGTCCTGCAGCCGGCACGGTCGCGGCATGGCCTCAGGCCGTTCGTCAGATCGAGTTGTACGAGTACCGTTAACATGCCGGTAAGCATGCAATCAGGCACGGCACAAAATTAACGTGAATGGCGGTTAGCCGATCCACCATCGATAACTATCGACGATGGAGCGCTGCTGGATGTTCCGCGTTTTCTCCTGCCTTGCGGTCGAGCACGATTGGCGGCTCGTTGTACTCGCTGGTCTGGTCTGCTTCGCTGCAAGTATTGTCGCGGTCAGCATCTTTCATCGTGCGATCGCGACGCGCGCAAGAACGCGGTGGATCTGGATCACGATTGCCGGCGCGGCCATCGGATACGGCATCTGGGCAACGCATTTCGTCGCGATGCTCGCCTACGAGCCGGGCGTTCCAACGGGCTACGGCATCGTGCCGACCGCGTTTTCTCTCGCTGCGGCAATGCTCCTGACCTCGGTCGGTTTCGGCGTTGCAGTCGGCACCTCCGGCCGGTGGCGCGCGATGGCAGGGGGCGTCATCATCGGCGGCGGCATTGCCAGCATGCACTATCTCGGGATGTGGGCACTTGAGGTGCCGGGTCGAGTCGTCTGGTCGGTGGACCTCGTGTTCGTCTCGATCATTTTAGGCATGTGTCTCGGCTGCGCCGCGCTGGCTGTCGCGCTCATGTACCAGGGCTACCGGGGCACCCTTGCGGCGGCAATCCTGCTGACACTCGCGATCGTATCGCATCATTTCACGGCCATGGGGGCGGTGCAGATCACGCCAGATCCAACGCGAGCGACGACGGATAGCCTTTCGCTTTCTCCGGCCCTCCTCGCGCTTGCTATCGCCGGTGTGGCGCTATCCGTGCTGGGAATGAGCCTGGTCGGCGTGCTGGCCGATCGTCGCCTGGCGACCCGGACCGCCAGGTTCGAGGAGATCATCAACCAGCTCTCGGTTGCCCGGCAGCAGCTCGAAGGCTCGCAGAACGAACTGCAGGACCAGAAGCTCAGGCTTGATACGGCCATCAACAACATGGTCGAGGCTCTCTGCATGTTCGATGCGGAGAGGCGACTTGTGGTCTGCAACGAGCGATATGCCCTGCTCTATCGGCTGCCACCAGAGCTGCTGCGAACGGGGACCCCGCACGCCGACATCATCAGGCATCGCGTCGTGACCGGCATTCTCAAGAGCGACACCAGCGAGGGCGCAGCCGAGCAGTTCCTGTCGAAATTGGCCGCGTTGCCGTTCGATGCAGTCTCGAGCAGAATCGACGAGTTCACGGATGGTCGGTTGATCTGCGTGACGCGACAGCCGATGGCCGGCGGCGGGTGGGTGGCCACGCATCTTGATGTCACCGAACAACGCCGGTCCGAGGCCAGGATCGCTCATATGGCGCAACACGATGCGTTGACCGATCTGCCAAATCGCGTGCTGCTCAGGGAGCGGATGGAGCACGCCATTGCGGTTACGCGTAGCGGCGGCGTCGATCTGGCCGTGCTCATGCTCGATCTCGATCGCTTCAAGGAAGTCAACGACACGCTCGGACATCCGGCAGGCGATTCCCTGCTGCGCGCCGTTTCGGCGCGTCTGCGCGAGTGCACCACGGAAACCGCGCTGATCGCTCGACTAGGCGGCGACGAGTTCGCCGTGATCGACTACGTGACCAACCCGGCCGTCGAGGCCGCCACCCTCGCCGAGAACATCAGAAAGGCGCTCTGCGAACCCTTTGATCTCGGCGATCACCGGGTCACGGTGGGCACCAGCATCGGCATTGCCATCGCGCCGCGCGATGGCAGTGATTCCGACGGGCTCATGAAGAGCGCGGATCTCGCCCTCTACTCGGCCAAGAGTGGTGGACGTGGCGCATTCCGCTTCTTCGAGCCGGAACTCGACCAGCTCATGCATGCGCGACGCAACCTGGAGCGCGACATGCGGGATGCGCTTGCTGGCCGCGAATTCGAGCTGCACTACCAGCCATTCGTCAATACCGCGACCGGCGAGATCCGCGGCTTCGAAGCCTTGCTGCGCTGGCACCACCCGCGGCGTGGTCTGGTCTTGCCCGGCGAATTCATACCGCTCGCGGAGGAGGCCGGCTTGATCGTGCCGCTGGGAGAATGGATCTTGAGGACGGCCTGTGCGGAAGCCGCCAAATGGCCTGCCCATCTCAAGATCGCGATCAACCTGTCTCCCGCTCAATTCAGGAGCAAGGAGCTTGTTCCGGTCATTGTCGATGCACTGGCGAGCTCGGAAATTGCGCCACACCGGCTCGAGCTCGAGGTCACCGAGACGGTGATCATGCATGACAGCGAAGCCGTATTCGCAGCACTTGGTCAATTGCGCGAGCTCGGCGTGCGAATCGCCCTGGACGACTTCGGCACCGGCTATTCATCGCTGAGCTTTCTGCAGAGATTCCCGTTCGACAAAATCAAGGTCGACCGCAGCTTCGTCAGCGAACTGTCCAGCGCAAGGGCAGACGCGCACCATCTCGCGCGAGCAGTCGTTCGCTTCGCAGTCAGCCTCGGCAAGACGACGACCGCCGAAGGCGTCGAAGCGAAGGAGCAACTGGACGTCCTCCGTGAAGAGGGATGCGTCGAAACGCAAGGCTACTACTTCGGTCGGCCGATGCCCGCATCCGCCATTGCGAAAATGTTGCGGCGAGGTGCCAAGCGAGGTGACAAGGCAGCCGTCTGCGCTGCGTGAGCACCCGCATCCTCACTGCAGCGGAGGATCGCCGCTGGTGCGCTTCTTGGCGAGGTCCATCTCCGTCACCGCGATCAGAATCTCGGCGCGGGTCTTCAGGTCGGGCGCCTCCAGCATGGCCTGCTTCTCCGCGGGGCCATAGGGCGACATCATCGCCAGCGCGTTGACGAGCGCTTCGTTGGGCGCGCTTTCGACGCCTTCCCAGTCGACCTTGAGATTGTTGGCCTTCAGGAAGTCCGCCAGCACGGCCAGCAGCGCCTCGCGGTCGACCTCGTCCTCGCCCATGCGCGCGGTGAAGTCATCGACGAAGGCGAAGAAATCCACCTTGCACTGCCGGTACGCGGTGAGCACCTCGAGCTCCTCGACCACCTTGAAGCGCGAGACGCCGGTGAGCTCGAGGATGTAGCGGCCGTCGCCGGATTCGGCGAGCTGGGTGATGCGGCCGACGCAACCGACGCGGAACAGCGTCGGCTTGTCGGAATTCTTCGGGGAGTGCGCGACATCAGGCTGGATCATGCCGATCAGGCGATGTCCGTCGCGGAAGGAATCGTCGACCATCGACAGGTAGCGCGGCTCGAAGATGTTGAGCGGCATCTGGCCGCGGGGCAGCAGCAGCGCGCCCGGCAGCGGAAACACCGGAATGATCTCCGGGAGGTCGGCGGGTCCGCGATATTCGATGTTGATCGGCATCTGGTCCCGGTCCCCGCTGACTTGGTCAACCGCGCCTACGAAAACAGGATCGTCGACAAGCGCTTGCGTCCCTCGACGGTTGCATCATCCGTGCCGCCCCAGGCTTCGAAGAACTGCACCAGCTGCTTGCGGGCGCCGTCGTCGTTCCATTTGCGGTCGCGCTTGACGATCGCGAGCAGCTGTTCGGTAGCGGCCGCACGATTGCCTTGCGCGTTCAGTGCGGTCGCGAGGTCGAATCGGGCCTGATGATCGAGCGGGTTTGCGGCGACTTTCTGTTCCAGCTCGGCGACCGGTCCGAGCGATTGCGCCTGCTCGGCGAGATCGATCGCGGTCTGTACGGCCTTCACCGCGGGGTCGTTGCGCTTGGATTCCGGCACCATGGCGAGCGTCTGCTTGGCCTGCTCCATTGCGCCGGAGACGGCATAGCATTTTGCGAGGCCCGCGAGCGCCGCGATGTTGGTGGCATCATGCTGAAGCACCTCGGCGTATATCTGCGCCGCCGCCGCCGCATCGCCCTCGGCGAGCACGGCTTCAGCCTCCTGCAGGATCTCGGCGATATTGGGCTCGCCCGGCGCGGTCATGCCCTTGGTCAGCTTTTCGATGAAGGCGTTGAGCTGGCTCTCGGGCACCGCGCCCATGAAGCCGTCGGCGGGCTGGCCGTTGACGAAGGCGATCACGGCCGGGATCGACTGGATGCCCATCTGGCCCGGGATCGCCGGGTGCTGGTCGATGTTCATCTTGACCAGCTTGACCTTGCCCTTGGCCGCCTTGACCGCCTTTTCGAGCAGAGGGGTGAGTTGCTTGCAGGGGCCGCACCACTCCGCCCAGAAATCGATCAGCACCGGCTGGCGCTTCGATTCCTCGATGACGTCCTTCACGAAGGTCTGGGTGGTGGTGTCCTTGATCAGATCGGCCGCAGCCGGGCCCGCCGCTCCGTTACCCTGGTCGATGATCGTCACGGGATCCCCTCGTCTATGTCCGGAATGGCGGGTCTTTAGCACGCCGCCACACCTTATGCTCGCTGTCGGCTCCTAAATTGGGCCGCGACGGCCGAATTTCAATCCATTGCGGCCGATTCGCCGGTTCCGGGGCACTTTCGGGCCATTTCGCCGCATTCAGGCTCCATATGGGGCCTCAAGAACCGAATCTATGCTGCCGGTAGCTGTTGCATTCCCCTCCCGCTTTTGGCATAGGACAGCCGTTGCCGGCGCGTCACGCGACCGACACAGGATGCGGGTGTAGCTCAGTGGTAGAGCACGACCTTGCCAAGGTCGGGGTCGAGGGTTCGAGCCCCTTCGCCCGCTCCAATTTTTCCCAAAGCATCCAGCCGATCCGGACGGAAACGTGGTTCGCCGCGCCGCTGGCGGCCGTCCCGGGTTCGCAATGACAATTCTGGTCACCGGCAGCGCAGGCCACCTCGGGGAAGCCATCCTCCGGACCCTCCGGGCTCGCGGTTCCCCGGTGCGCGGGATCGATCTGAAGCCATCGCCCTTCACCGACGCGGTCGGCTCGATTGTCGATCCCGGCTTCGTGCGCCGCCAGATGGACGGCGTCACCGCCGTCATCCACACCGCGACGCTGCACAAGCCGCATGTGGGGACCCACAGCAAACGAGACTTTGTCGACACCAACGTCACCGGCACGCTCAACCTGCTCGAGGCGGCGGCGAGCGCGGGCGTGCGCAGCTTTGTCTTCACCAGCACCACCAGCGCGTTCGGCTCGCAGCTTCGCTCCGGGGCCGGGCAGGCCGCCGTGTGGGTCACCGAGGATCTGCTGCCGGTGCCCAAAAACATCTACGGCACCACAAAACTGATGGCGGAGACCCTGTGCGAGCTGTTCTATCGCGAGCGCGCTCTGCCGGTCGTCGTCTTGCGGACCTCGCGCTTCTTTCCGGAAGATGATGACGATCCGGCGATGCGCTCGGCCTACACGCTGGAGAACGCGCAGGCCAACGAGCTGCTCTATCGCCGGCTGGACATCGCGGACGCCGTGAGCGCGCATCTGCTCGCCGCCGAACGCGCCCCGAAGATCGGTTTCGCCCGCTACATCGTCTCCGCCACCAGCCCGTTCGAGCCGCGCCATCTCGCCGCGCTTGCGCGCGATGCGGCCGGTGTCGTGCGCGAGCTCTATCCGGATTGCGCGCAGCTGTATGCGGCGCGAGGCTGGAACCTCCTCCCCGAGATCGACCGCGTCTATGTCAACGAGCGCGCGCGGCGTGAGCTCGGCTGGCGGCCGGAATTCGACTTCGCGCATGTGCTGAGCTGCCTTCGCGAGGGTCGCGATTTTCGCAGTGCGCTGGCGCGCGAGGTCGGCGCGAAAGGCTATCATGACGCGGTGTTCGACGACGGGCCTTACCCTGTCGCCCCCTGAGCGCCGCGTTCGTCATTTTGCTCGATGCATCAAATGCCTGTCCGGCGTCACCGCGCGCAACCCGGCCCGAGCCGTTCTACTGTGCATGGGGTTGTTTTCGCAGTTTTTGTTTTGGCCCGTCTCTCGTGCTGTCTGAAGGCGAGCCGCCTGCCGGTCTGATTCCGCGTTGCAGCGAGAACGCTGTCGTCGCGGTGTTCGCGCTCATTGACACTCCGTCTCAATATTTAATGAGCGCAACCGCAACCCATGCGATGCCCTTCTCAGCACTCGCAGATGTGCTAGCCTTTTTATGTCTGCCTCTCGGCAGACCCCAAACTTCGCCTCTCGACTAGCAAAACAAAATAAATCGCAGCCCTGGCGGCTGCCTTAGGGGAGTGACGCGATGACATCGATGTTCCATCGATCCGTGTTGGCACTTGCGGCCGTGGCCCTTCTTGCGGGGACCAGCGCCGGCAGCGCGCAACAGCAGGACAAGAGCAAACCGCTGAAGAAATACGAATCCGGCACCAAGGAGTTCTGGACCCATCCGCCAGATGACTGGTTCCTCGGCGACGAGACCGAGGCGCAGAAGGGTCTCGCGCCGCCGTCGGGTCCGCCGACCGGCGCCTCCGATGCCGAGCTCGCCAACATCATCAAGAAGGTCAAGCTGCCGCCAGGATTCAAGATGGAGGTCTATGCCTCCGGCGTGCTGGCCGCGCGGCAGATGGCCTGGGGTGACAAGGGCACGCTGTTCGTCGGCTCGTTCGGCCTCGGCAACGTCTATGCCATCAAGGACAACAACGGAAAGAAGGAGGTCAAGACCGTCCTCAAGGGCCTCAACATGCCCACCGGTCTCGCCTTCAGGGACGGCGCGCTCTACGTCATCGCTGTCGACAAGCTGATCCGCTACGACAATGCGGAGGCCAATCTCGACAAGCTCGGCGACGGCAAGGTCGTCTATGACGACATGCCGTCCTATGCCGCGCATGGCTGGAAGTACATCGCAGTCGACAAGGAGGGCTGGTTCTACATTCCGTTCGGACCGCCCTTCAACATCGGTGTCCCGCCGACCAGCGTCTCGCAGATCCGCCGCGTCGATCCCAAGACCGGCAATGCCGAGATCTACGCGCTCGGTGTCCGCAACTCGGTCGGCGGCGACGTCGATCCGCGCACCGGCAAGTACTGGTTCACCGAGAATGCCCGCGACTGGATCAGCGATGATCTGCCCTCGGACAAGCTGAACATGATCAACCGGATCGGCGAGCATTTCGGCTATCCCTATTGCCACCAGGGCAATCTGCCGGACGACAAGTTCGCCATGGGCCACAAATGCTCCGAGTTCACGCCGCCGGTGTTGAACCTCGGTGCGCACGTCGCTCCGCTCGGCATGAAGTTCTATACCGGCGACCAGTTCCCCGCCGAGTACAAGAACAACATCCTGATCGCCGAGCACGGCTCCTGGAATCGCCACAAGTACCAAGGCGGCCGCATCATGCGCGTGATCGTCGGGCCTGACGGCAAGAACCCCAAGCAGGAGGTGTTCGCCTCCGGCTGGATCGAGGGCGACCAGGGTTATCTCGGGCGTCCTGACGACATCATCCTCGCCAAGGACGGATCGATCCTCGTCGCCGACGACTGGGCCGGCGCGATCTACCGCATCAGCTACAGCAAGAAGTAGCACGACAAGAGAAAGAGGCTGCGGTGGCCGGAGGGTGCCGCAGCCTCTTTGCTGAAAACGTGGATGTTGTCGTTCCGGATTGCGCGCCAGCGCAAGTCCGGAACCCATAACCATAAATCGGGGTTATGGATTCTCGGATGCGCAATTGCGCATCTTAGCTCGTGCTTCGCACGCCCTGGAATGAGCTAATTAGATCGGAATTCCAACGATGCGCCGCCAGTTTTCTTCCTACGCCATCGGCGCGCTCTCGCTTGCGGCGCTCGCATCCGTCCCGGCTCAGGCTGCGGACAATGCTGCGATCAAGGAGAAGGCTGCCGTCTGCTCCGGCTGTCACGGCGAGAACGGCGTTTCGCAGACGGAGAATATCCCCTCGCTGGCCGGCCAGCCTGATCAGTTCATCCAGTGGCAGCTCGTGTTCTTCCGCGCGGGCTCGCGCAAGAACGACCAGATGCAGCCGATCGTCGAGGAGATCACCAATGAGGACATCCGCAATCTCGGCGCTTATTTCTCGCAACTGACGCCGCCGAAGGGACCGGAGGACAGCGACCCAGACCTGTCGAAGAAAGGCGCGCAAGTTGCCGCAGGCCGCCGCTGCGCCTCATGCCATACGGACAGCTTCGCCGGCACCAAGGGAGTGGCGCGACTGGCTGGCCAGCGCGAGGAATATCTGGTCAAGGCGTTGCGCGACTACAAAGCGGGCCAGCGCGTCGGCGGCGGCGTCGCCGCGATGGCCGATGTCGCCTATCACATGAGCGACGAGGAAATCACGGCGGTCTCGCACTATCTCACGCATTTGAAATAGTGCGGGGCTAGTTGCGGCAATCTCCGCTGTCGTCCCGGACAAGCGCGCCTCAAGCGCGCGCAGATCCGGGACCCATAACCACAGGAAGATGTGGTTACGAGGGCTCGGAGTGACGACGTCGCGCACAATGTAGTCTTGTGGCTATGGGTTCCGGATCTGCGCTTACGCTTGTCCGGGACGACACCGAGTGTGTGGCTGGGTGTTACCCCGCCCGCTGCCTCTCATACGCCTTCAAATGCGTGTAGGCGATGCGCAGCTTGGGCACCGGCACCTTGGCGGCATCGGCGCGTGCGATGAGATCGCCGATGACGTGATCGGCTTCGACCGGCAGGCCCGCCTTGATGTCGCGGAACATCGAGGCCGTCATCGGCGAGCCTTCGGCGGTGAGGTTGCCCTTCACTCGCTCGAAGAACGGCCCGCCCGGCGTATAGCCCGACGCGGTGGCGATCGCGCTGGTCTCATCGAGCATGCCGAGCAGGAAGTCGCGGCCGCCGGGCGCGGCGAGGATGTTGCCGACGGAGGTGCGCATCAGGCTGGTGGAGGCCGCAAGCGAGGACAGGAACACCCACTTCTCCCACATGTCCTGCATGATGTTCTGGCTGGCGGCGGCACCGGTGATACCGCTCTTGAAGGCCTCGTCGATCGCCTTGACGCGATCTGACAGCTTTCCGTCGCGCTCGCCGTAGTTCAGCGACTGCATCGGTTGGAGCTGCACCACCTCGCGTTTCTCGTTCAGGGTCGCCGCGATGGCGCAGAGGCCGCCGAGCACGCGCTCCTTGCCGAATTTTGCATCGAGGATATCGAGATGCTTCATGCCGTTCAGCATCGGGATGATTGCCGTATCAGGTCCGACCGCCGGCGCAAACGATTTGATGGCGTCGTCGAGATCGAACGCCTTGCAGCTCAAGAGCACGACGTCGAACTTGTCCTTGAGCACGTCGGCTTGCACGGTCGGCGGATTCTTCAAGGTCACATCGCCATTCGGGCTCTTGATGACGAGGCCGGCGCTTGCGAGCTCGCCGGCGCGGCGCGGCCGGACCAGGAAGGTGACGTCGCGGCCGGCTTGCAACAGCCTGCCACCAAAATAGCCGCCGATGGCGCCGGCGCCGACCACGAGGATACGCATGGGATGCTCCATTGTTGCTCTTGATTATTACTCTTGGCGGCTACTTATAATCGCCATTTCGAGCGAAGCGAAGCAATCCAGAATGTTGCCGCGATCACATTCTGTCGCCGGAGAATGAGCGGCTAAGTCCCGAGCACCATCTCCTCGACCTCGCGCAGCTGCTCCTTGCCGAAGAACATCTCGTTGCCGACGAAGAAGGTCGGCGAGCCGAACGCGCCGCGGGCAACGGCGTCCTCGGTGTTCTTGATCAGCCTGCCCTTCACCTCGGGTTCCTGGCTGCGGGCGAACAGCTTCTGGGCGTCGAGTCCGGATGAGGCCAGCGCCTTCACCGCGATCTCGGGATCGTCCATCTTCTTCGGCTCACGCCACATGTGGTGAAAGGCCGCCTCGACGTATTTTTCGAATACACCCTCGAGCTGTGCGGCAATCGCCGTGCGCATCAGGTTCAGCGTGTTGATGGGGAAATGCGGATTCCAGACATAGGGCTGGACATGGAAGCGCTTGATGAAGCGCTCGGTCTCGACCTGATGGAATTCACGCTTGTTCTTGATGCCCGCGAGCGTCTCGGCCGGCGACTTGTTGTTGGTCGACTTGAAGATGCCACCGAGCAGGATCGGCATATATTCGAACTTGACGCCGATGCGCTGCTCGATCGCGGGGATCGCGAGGTGGCTGAGATAGGCATTCGGGCTGCCGAAATCGAACAGGAATTGCGGGGTTGTGCGGGTCAAAATCGTCTCCGTGACCTAACTTTTTTGATCTGGCTTACCCACATTGTGACGCAGCGTGCCCTGCGGGTCCACCGTTTAATGATGAGCATAATACTCTGGAAATCAGACCAGCCGTCGGATCGCCCGCTTGCGCCAGACCATGAGGTAATAGCCCATCTGCAAGACGAACATGGCGCAGAACACGATGGGATAGGCGGCCCACACGCCCGCAAGGCCCATCGTGTGGCTCAGGATCACCGCGGCAGGCAGCTCGATCGCGAGGATCGCGAAGATCGAGAGCAGCATTGGCATCAACGCGACGCCGGCCGCCCGCATGGCACCTGAGAACACTGTGGCGAGGCCAAACGGCACCGAGCTCCACAGGGCGATATCGAGCAGGCCTTTTGCCAGATCGAGCACGGCGGCATCGGTGATGAAGATGCCGAGGATTGCGCGCGGCGCGAGATAGATCAGCGCCACGAGCCCACCGGTCAAAACGAGGTTGAAAGCGAGCCCGGTCCGCACGATGCCGTCGAGCCGGGCCCTGTCGCCGCTGCCGACGGCCTGCGCGCCCAGGATCGAGACCGCGATCGAAATCGACATCGCCGTGAACTGCGTGTAGCCCATCACCTGGTTGACGGCGCCATAGGCCGCAGTGGCCTCCGATCCAAAGCGGTTGACGAGGCCGAGCAGAACCAGCTCTGCGATCGCCATCACCACCATGCCGATAGCGCTCGGCAATCCGATGCCGAGGATTTTTCCTAGCATGGCGCCGTTGAGCCGCAGGTGACCCAGCAGCGCCGCGTCCGGCGCGAGCGCGTGCTTCTTTCGTAGCAGATAGAGTGCCAGCGCGATCAACGTGAGTGCGTTCGAGATCGCGGCCGCCCACGCCGGGCTGGTGATGCCGGCCGCCGGCAGTCCGAATGACCCACGGATCAACATCGGCGTCAGGATCAGCCCGATCGCGGTCGACAACGCCAGCGCCAGCAGCGGCGTCAGCGCATCGCCGACGCCGCGGATCATCGCCGTCATCAACAGGAAGATGAAGCCGAGCGGCATCGTCAGCAGCATGATGCGCGCATAGGCGCTGGCCTGGTCGAGAATGTCCGCGGGCGTGGCGAGAGCCATCATCAGCTGACGGCTGAAGAGCCCGCCGATCAGCGCCACTGAGATTGAAAGCAGAAGGCCGATCGCGAGCGTCGTGCCTACGACGCTCTTGATCCGGCCGTGCTCGCCCGCGCCAAAGGCCTGGCCGATCAGCACGGTCGCGCCGGTGCTCAGCCCCATCACGAAGGCGAACAGGAAGAACATCACCGGGAAGAAGACTGAGACCGCGGCGAGCGCATCGACGCCGATCATCTGGCCGAGATAGACGTTGCTGACGGTGCCGAACAGCGATTGCAGCGCGTTGCTCAGCATCAAGGGTGCGAGGAAGCGGAGGAATGTTGTCCAGAGCGGCTTGGGGACAGACATGGATTGGCCTTTCATCAGGGCGTGCGAAGCCGTTGCCGCGCAATGCGCGGCTCGGCCGTCGATGGGAAGGTGAGAGCGCGCGCGCCTTAAGCGCGGTCGCTGTAGGCGAGCTTGACGATGTGGTCGCGGATATCGGTCGGCCAGTCCGCGATCAGTCCGGTGAAGCGTCGCCGGTCGTCGGCAAACAGCGCGCGCGAGGCTTCCTCGAACTGCGGCAGGTTGCCCGCCATGGTCGACATGAAGTGGTAGGCCGCGTCGCGCGCCTGCCGCTCGCGGTCCTTGTCGCCGCTCGCGCGCCTGGCCTCATCGACGAGCTTGCGCAGCGCGACCGAGGCGCCGCCCGCTTGCGCGTTGAGCCACTCCCAGTGTCGCGGCAACAGCGTCACCTCGCGCGCGACCACGCCGAGCTTCGGCCGCCCGCGCCCGCGCGGCTCGCTCGGTGGAGTGCTCTCCTCGACCGGCGGCGGCACAAGCTTCGCCAACCGCGCCAGGACCTCGCGATCCCCGCCGCGCAGATCGAAGTCGATCGATCGGCCGGTGCCGTCCTCGAAGATGAGGATGGGCTCGTCCGGCCGTTGCGCTACCCGCTTGATGACCAGCGCGATCTCGCCTGCCGGCCCGGACACCAGGCGACGCTGCCCCTGGAAGGCGGTGAAAATCTTCTGCATTGGAATCATTGTCATTTTGACGACGTTGGGTCATTTAATACCCGGGTAAATTGTCGGCGTCAATATACCCGGGTGAAAATATCCGTCCTGATGGCTCGACATTGTGATCCCAGGCTGGCACGAACGGCGCCGCGACTGCGCACGCCTAGCCACTACGCCTTGCCCCGGGGACCTCGCCGATGCTGACCGTTCACCACCTCAACAATTCCCGTTCGCAGCGCGTGCTGTGGCTGCTCGAAGAGTTGGGCGTGCCCTACGAGATCGTGCGCTATCAGCGCCAGCCGGACATGCGCGCGCCGAAGGAGCTGCGCGCCATTCATCCGCTTGGCAAGTCGCCCGTCATCACCGACAACGGCAACACTATCGCCGAGTCGGGCGCGATCATCGAATATCTCATCGCTACCTACGGCAACGGCCGGCTGATCCCGCCGCCGAACACGCCGGAAAGGCTGCGCTTCACCTATTGGCTGCATTACGCCGAAGGGTCCGCGATGCAGCCGCTGCTGTTGAAGCTGCTGTTCACGCTGATGCCGAAGCGCGCACCCGCGCTGCTGCGTCCGCTGGTGCGCAAGGTCTCGAACCAGGCGCTGACCACCCTGGTCAATCCGCAGCTCAAGCAGCACATGGATTACTGGGAAGGCGAGCTTGCAAAGAGCGAGTGGTTCGCCGGCAACGAGTTCACCGCAGCCGACATCCAGATGAGCTTTCCGCTGGAAGCGGCGCAAGCGCGCGGCGGGCTCGAGCAGGGCCATCCCAAGGCGATGGCGTTCCTCGAGCGCATCCACGCGCGGCCTGCCTATGCGCGCGCATTGGAAAAGGGCGGGCCGTATCAGGTGGGACGGTAGTTCTTTTTTATCGTCATCCCGGGGGCGCCCGAAGCGCGAACCCGGAATGACGAGATCCCGGGTTCGGCTCTGCGAGCCGCCCCGGGATGACAGTGACTGCTAGTGCGCGTGCAACACGCGTCCGCGCGTCTCCGGCAGCGCGAAGGCGGCGATGAAGAACAGCGCGTAAGCGACCACCGCGAAGATCGCGGTCGCATTCGCAAGCGAGGTCGACGCCGACAGCGCGCCGACGAGGAACGGAAACAGCGCGCCGATCCCGCGGCCGAAATTGTAGCAAAAGCCTTGGCCGGAGCCGCGCAGCCGCGTTGGATAGAGCTCGGTCAGGAACGCGCCGATTACTGCCCCGCAGCTTCTGCGCCGCGCGTGCGCGGATCGGGTGCGCCGAGCGGCCCGTTGGGTGTCACGACAATCGAATTGGCCGACGTCTGCCCCATCGGCTCGACGATGACATGGCCCATCGCCTTCAGCTTACCCAGAACATCGCTCGGAAAGCCGCCCTCGACACGGACTTCGTCCGGCAACCATTGGTGATGCAGCCGAGGCGCTGCGACGGCGGCCGCAACATCCATCTTGTAATCGAGGACGTTGACGATGACCTGCAGCACGCTCGATATGATGCGGCTGCCGCCGGGCGAGCCCGTCACCAGCACCGGCTTGCTGTCCTTCAGCACGATGGTCGGCGACATCGAGGACAGCGGCCGCTTGCCGGGGCCCGGCAGATTGGCCTCGAAGCCGACGAGACCGTAGGCATTGGAGGCGCCGATTGCGGCGGTGAAATCGTCGAGCTCGTTGTTGAGCAGCACGCCGGTGCCGTCGGCAACGAGGCCGACGCCGTAGCTGAAGTTCAGTGTATAGGTGTTGCTGACGGCGTTGCCGCTGGAATCGACGACGGAAAAATGCGTGGTGTTGCTGCCCTCGCGCGGCGAGGGAGCCGCGGAAACGAGCTCCTTCGACGGCGTGGCGCGTTCGGCGGAGATGCCGGCGCGCAGCTTGGCGGCGTAGTCCTTCGCGACGAGCGTCTCGATCGGCGCGTTGACGAAGGCGGGATCGCCGAGATAGCGCGCGCGATCTGCGTAGGCGCGCTTCATCGCCTCGATCAGAAGATGCAGCGATGCCGGCGATCCCTGCTTCAGATCGGCGAGCTGAAAGCCCTCGAGGATGTTGAGCGTCTCCACCAGCACGACACCGCCCGACGAAGGCAGCGGCATCGACACGATGTCATAGCCGCGATAGGTGCCGCGCACCGGCGCGCGGATCACGGCTTGATAGGCCTTCAAATCGGCGGGCGTCATGATGCCGCCGGCGTCCGTCACGGCTTTGGCGAGCTTTTCCGCGACCGGTCCTTCATAGAAGCCGCGTGGCCCCTGTGCGGCGACGGACGAGAGCGTTTCAGCGAGATCGCCCTGCACCAACCTGTCGCCTTCGCCCAGCGGCGTGCCATCGGGCCGCGAGAAGATTTTCGCCGAGGAGGGCCAGCGTGCCAGCCGCCGGTGCCAGGTAGGCAGCGTGTCGGCCATATCGTCGCCGACGGCGAAGCCGTCGCGGGCCAGCGCGATCGCGGGCGCAAGCAATTGCGCCAGGGTGAATTGCCCCGAGCCGTATTTCTGCAATGCCAAAGCGAGGCCCGCGACCGTGCCGGGCACGCCGACACCGAGCGCGGAATCCCGTGACTTCGCCGTATCGGGCTTGCCGTCGGCGCCGAGGAAGATTTGCGGCGTGGTGGCCGCCGGCGCCGTCTCGCGGTAATCGATCGTGATGTCTTCGTTGCGGTCCGCGGAATGGATCACCATGAAGCCGCCGCCGCCGATATTGCCGGCACGCGGATAGGTCACGGCCATCGCAAAGCCGGTCGCGACCGCGGCATCGACCGCATTGCCGCCGCTCCGCAGGATATCGGCACCGATCTGCGCAGATATCCTCTCCTGCGCGACGACCATGCCGTGCTCGGCGGCGACGGCGCGCACCGTGTCAGGCGCGGCTGGGACATAGGCCCGTCGCGCATCCTGGGCGGCCGCCGGTGACAGTCCAAACGCCAGGGCCGCTATGAAGGCGAAAAATGTCCGCCTTGTCGAATTTGACGACATCATCAAGCTTCCGCCGTGGCTTCGAACCAGTTCACATGCCTCGCTGCAATGCTATACGGTTTGCCCCAAGAGAGGCAAAACTGTTCGTGATGAGGACTGCGTGATGACGACGATCGCCCCGGATGTACGCATGGCCGGCGTGGCGCGGACCTATCCGCCGCGCGCCGCCGTCGTCAGCTGGATTTTCTTCGACTGGGCCGCGCAGCCTTATTTCACGCTGATCACGACCTTCGTGTTCGCGCCCTATTTCGCCACCAGCATTGCGCCGAACCCCGCCACCGGCCAATCGATGTGGGGATTTGCGATGGCGGCCGCGGGCCTTGCGATCGCGTTGATGTCGCCGGTGCTGGGCGCCATCGCGGACGCCTCGGGCCGCCGTAAGCCGTGGATCGCCGGGTTCGGTGCGCTGCTGGTGGTTGCATCCTGCACGCTATGGATCGGCAAGCCCGGCGATCCCTCCATCATTCCGCCACTGCTCATCGCAGTCGCGCTCGCCAGCGTCGGCGCGGAATTCGCTACCCTCTTCAACAATGCGATGATGCCGACGCTGGTGCCGCCGGAGCGCATCGGACGGCTCTCCGGCACCGGCTGGGCCACCGGCTATGTCGGTGGAATCGTCAGCCTGATCATCGTGCTCGGTTTCCTCGCGGCCAACCCGCAGACCGGCCGCACATTACTCGGCTTCACGCCGCTGTTCGGGCTCGATCCGGTCAGCCATCAGGGCGATCGCATCGTGGGGCCGCTGACCGGGCTGTGGTTCATCGTCTTCGTGACACCGCTGTTCCTGTTCACGCCGGATTATCCGGCGAAGCGCCCGGTGCGCGAGGCTTTGCGTGAGGGGCTGTTGGAGCTGAGGCAATCGATCAGAAGCCTGCCGCAGCAGAGATCGCTGGCGGCATTTCTGCTCGCCAATATGATCTATACGGATGGTCTGGTGTCGCTGTTCGCCTTTGGCGGCATCTATGCCGCGGGCACCTTCGGCTGGCACACCATCCAGATCGGCACCTTCGGCATCATGCTCGCGATTGCCGGCGCATTTGGCGCATGGTTCGGCGGCAAGCTGGATGATCGTCTCGGGCCGAAGCGCGTCATCGCCGGCAGCTTGCTCGTGCTGCTGTTGTCCGTGGCGGCAATTCTCCTGGTCGACAAGGACAGCGTGTTGTTCATCAAGGTCGCGCCGCCGCAAGCAGACGCTCCCTTGTTCTCGAGCGCGGCCGAGCGCGCCTATCTCGTGCTGGGCTGCCTCATTGGCGCGGCCGGCGGTCCACTCCAGGCGGCCTCACGCACGCTGCTGATCCACCTCGCACCGAAGGACCGCATCGCGCAGTATTTCGGCCTGTTCGCGCTGACCGGGAAGGTGACGTCCTTCATCGGACCGCTGCTGATCGGCACGATCACCGCGGTGACCGCAAGCCAGAAGGCCGGCATGGCGGTGCTGGTGGTGTTCTTCGTCGCGGGGCTGGGGCTGTTGATGCGGGTGCGGGATTAGTCGCATCACGCGATTCATCCTTCGTCATTGCGAGGAGCGAAGCGACGAGGCAATCCAGACTATCTCCGCGGAAACAGACTGGATTGCTTCCGCCTTCGCCAAGGCTTCGGCGGACAAGTCGCTGCGCTCGCAATGACGAAGTCGGTGGGTTCGTCGTTCGCTCTTGCAGCTCGCCTTGCCGATCGACTCAGTGCCGGAAATGCCGCGTGCCCGTGAACACCATGGCGATGCCGTGCTCGTCGGCGGCCTTGATCACCTCGTCGTCGCGCATCGAGCCGCCGGGCTGCACCACCGCGGTGGCGCCGGCCTCGATGCAGGCGAGCATGCCGTCGGCGAAGGGGAAGAACGCATCCGACGCCACCACCGAGCCCTTGGTGAGCGGCTCGGCGAGCTTCAGCTCGTTCGCCGCATCCTGGGCCTTGCGCGCGGCGATGCGGGCCGAATCGACCCGGCTCATCTGACCCGCGCCGATGCCGACGGTGGCGAGATCCTTGGCGTAGATGATCGTGTTCGACTTGACGTGTTTTGCGACCCGGAACGCAAACTTGAGGTCGCGCATTTCAGCGTCGGTCGGCGCGCGCTTGGTCACGATCTTGAAGGTCATGTCGTCGACCACGGCGTTGTCGCGGCTCTGCACCAGCAGGCCGCCGGCGACCGTCTTGGCGGTGAGGCCAGGCGCGCGCGGATCGGGCAGGCTGCCGGCGAGCAGCAGCCGCAGGTTCTTCTTGCCGCCGATGATGGCGATCGCTTCCTCGGTGGCGTCGGGCGCGATGATCACCTCGGTGAAGATTTTTGTGATCTCGCGGGCCGTATCCGCGTCCAGCGGACGATTCATCGCGATGATGCCGCCGAAGGCCGAGGTGGAATCGCAGGCCAGCGCCTTGCGATAGGCGTCGACGAGGTTTGATCCCTCCGCGACGCCGCAGGGGTTGGCGTGCTTGACGATGACGCAAGCCGCGGTGCGCTTGGCGTCAAACTCGCCGATGCATTCATAGGCCGCATCAGTGTCGTTGATGTTGTTGTAGGAGAGCTCCTTGCCCTGGAGCTGCCGGGCCGTGGAGACGCCCGGGCGCTTGTCGGGCGTCACGTAGAACGCCGCGGTCTGGTGCGGGTTCTCGCCGTAGCGCAGCGACTGGATCAACTTGCCGCCGAAGGCGCGGAAGTCGGGCGCGTCGATCTCGAGCTGGCGATTGAACCAGTTCGCGATCGCGGCATCGTAAGCGCCGGTGCGCGCATAGGCCTTCGCGGCAAGCCGCCGGCGCAGTTTCAGCGTGGTCGCGCCCTTGTTGGCGGCGAGCTCGTCGAGCACGGCCTTGTAGTCATCTGCCTCGACGACAACGGCGACGTCGTCATGGTTCTTCGCGGCGGCGCGGATCATCGCGGGGCCGCCGATGTCGATGTTCTCGATGCAATCCTCGAAGCCGGCGCCTTTGTCGACGGTCGCCTCGAACGGATAGAGATTGACGACCAAAAGATCGATCGGTGCGATGCCGTGCGCCTTCATCGCGTCCACATGTTCCTTGTTGTCGCGGATCGCGAGCAGGCCGCCATGTACCTTCGGATGCAGCGTCTTGACGCGGCCGTCCATCATCTCGGGGAAGCCGGTGAGGTCGGAAACATCCTTCACCTTGAGGCCGGCCGCGGCGATTGCTTTCGCAGTGCCGCCGGTCGAGACCAGCTCGACATCATGCGCGGCGAGCGCCTTTGCGAATTCGATCAGGCCGGTTTTGTCGGAAACGGAAAGCAGGGCGCGGGTGACGCGGCGGGGATGGTCAGTCATGAGCAAGATCCTCTGTCTTAAGGAGTGTCTATGCCCAGGCGCGCGGCAGATATGTGTCGCGCTTCCCGATGGTGCTCCATCCAAGGTCGCCAGTCGCGCGAGCGAGGGCTCGATAGCAGTTTTCGGCGTGCTTCACAACGATCAGATAGGGCTGAATCCGCGCGTTTACAGCGGAAGTTCCGGTTCGCGCCGAGCGTTGCGGCGGGCATTGGTGACGGTCGGCGATGCCGTCGAGCGGACAAAGCTCCAGCGGATCGAGGGCGCCTGCCGCGCGTCCTGCCGGATCACGATCTGGGCGGTGCGGCGCGGCCCGTCATTGCCGGCCAGGAACACGCTGTCCTCGAGGTCGACCTTGTCGTCGAGCGCCTCGAAGGTCCAGACGTCGCGGTTCGGCAGCACCAGCATGACGCCGCGCGCATCAGACAGCCGGCTCGCCTTCACTGCCGGATGCAGATGGAAGCGCAGCGCAAAGTCAGCGTCGGCACCCTTGAAGCGTCCGCCCTGCGGCGGCGACAGCGTGTCCTCGCCGTCGATGCGCGCGCCGTCATTGGCGATCATCAGCACGCGGCGGTGGATCGCGCCGAATTTAGAAAGATAGCCGTCATGCGAGGTCGTGAGCAGCGTGCCGTTCTGCACGATCTCGCGATAGCTCTCGACCTCGACGGGGCCGCTGGTAACCGGCGAGCCGTGCAAGAGCCGCTTCATCGCCGACATCTCGACGAACTGGCACGACGAAGTATCGTGATAGGTCAGCGTCGAATGCGCCGCGGTGCCGCGGGCGAATGGCCGCCAATTGTCGCGGCCCGTGGTCGGCATGCCGCAATTGGTGACGATGCGGCTGATGCCGGAAGACAGTTCGAACGACAGGCAGCCGGCATGGGCATCGTGGCTGACGCCGGCTGGCGGCGGCGGGCCGGTGTCGATGATCACAGTGGTCTGGCCGGCATCGAGGCGCTGAAAGCCGGTATGCGGCATGTTCGCCATCGGCGCGCCGTGGGTGTCGTCATAAGCGAGCAGCGTGGCGAGCAGGTCGGACGATGTCGCGCTCATGCCGTTGAACAGCGCGAAGTTACCGTCGCCGTGGCGGAAGAAGCGCAGCATCGGCATCATGCGGTCGATCGCGTTGAGCAGCGCCGGCGGTGGCGCGATGTTGCGCGCAGCAAACGTCTGCCGCAGCGGCAGCAGGTCGATCAGGAGTTCGATCAGCGCGCCCGGATTGCGCGAGATGTGTCCGCCGTCGGGCAGGATCTGCCGCTGCAATTCGTCCGACAGCTTCTTCGATGCGCTGCGGATTTGGCCCGCCTGGTTGGCGAGGCACAAGGCCGCATAGCACAGCGCGATCAGCACCTGGAGCTTCGGCACCCCGTCGGGAATGTTGACCATGGTGTAGCGCAGGAAGCGGATCTCGCGCGCGAGGGCGCGCAGGTAACGGCGGTAGAACTTGTTGTCGGTCTCGCCCAGCACCAGCGGCGCCTGCGACAGCAGCGAGATCACGCGCCGGGCCAGCACGTCGGCGCGGCGCGCGACCGGGCGGCGCTTGTTGGCGGGGTTGGCGATCCAGTCCTCGATCAGCGCGCGCGCATTCGCCCGTGTCAGCGCGGTGTCGGCGGCGCGCAAATGGCGCAGCCAGCCGAAGCCGAGCAGCGCGACTTCCCAATCCTCCGACGGCGGCTCGAGATCGAAGATCGAACGGCCGTGGCAATTGACGATCTTGCCGGCGAAGACGAAGCGGCCGGCATAGATTTCGGCGGCGCGAGTCGCATCCGCGGTGCGCAGATCGTGCGGCGCGATGATCAGCCGATCGGTGCGGCCGGGCCAGACCCGCGACAGCGCAACGGAACCGCCGCTCGCGCGCGCGAGCATGTTCCGCGCGAAGCGGTTCATGACCAGCGTCGAGATACGTCTGCGTTGAGCGACCGACACGCTTTGCCTTGAAGGGGGAGAGGATTCCGACGAATCCCTATTAATCCCAAAATCGGACGTCTGACACCACCTTGAACGTGTGCGAATCAGCGTCGCGGTCGCAAAATCCGGTGCAAAATCAGGATTTAACGAGCCGGGTCGCGAAAAACCCATCGAGACCGCCGAGCTTGGGATCGGCGTTCGGCAGATGGCTGGGCAGGGTGCGCAGATCGCCGTCCCCTGTGATGATTTCGTCGAGGCCCGCGACCTCCGCGGCCTCGATCGGGACGCGGCGAAGCGCAGGCTCGCTCGCCAGCAGCGTTGCCACGGCCTGCTCACCCTCTTCGGGTTCCAGCGAGCAGGTACAGTAGACCAGCGTGCCGCCCGGCTTGAGCAACGATACCGATTTTCGCAGCAGCCGCTGCTGGAGCACAGTCATGGCGGTGACGTCGGCTTCCTGCCGCAGCCACGCCACATCGGGATGACGGCGGATCGTGCCGGTCGAGGTGCAGGGCGCATCGATCAAAATACCGTCGAAGCCTTCGGCTGGGCCGGCCCATTCCACGGCGTCAGCGACGACGGTCTCGGCCTGGAGCGACAGCCGCGCCAGGTTTTCACGCAGCCGCATCACCCGGGCCGGCGAGCGGTCGATCGCCGTGACCTGCGCGCCGGCATGCGCCAGTTGTGCGGTCTTGCCGCCGGGGGCGGCGCAGAGATCGGCAATGGACTTGCCCTTGACGTCGCCGAACAGCCGGGCCGGCAGCGCGGCTGCGGCGTCCTGCACCCACCATTGTCCCTCGGCGAAGCCGGGCAGCATGGTCACCGAGCCGTGCAGCAGCATCCGCACCGTTCCGGTCGGAAGCGTCTCGCCGTGCAGGCGGTTCGCCCATTGCGCGGCATCGGACTTCACCGTGAGATCGAGCGAAGGCTCGTGGCCGAGTGCCAGTGCCATCTCCCTTGCGGTTGCTTCGCCATAATGCGCGCTCCAGCGCGCGAGCAGCCATGGGGGCAGATCCAGCGATTGCGCGGCGACCTCCTCGACCAGCGCCGCGCCCTCGCGCGCGCAGCGGCGCAGCACGGCATTGACGAGGCCGGCATAGCGCGCGGCGCGCCGGTCGGATTGCACCAGGCGAACGGAGAGGTCGACGGCCGCGTGATCCGGCACGTCCATCCAGAGGATCTGCGCCGCGCCGATCAGGAGTGCGCTCTGCGCGCGCGGCGCATCGGAGGGGATGCCCTTGTCGAGCAGGCGGGACAGCACATGGCCGAGCGTGCCGAGCCGGCGCAGCACCGTGGCGACCAGTCGCCGCATCAGCGCGCGGTCGCGGTCGGCAAGCGTCTTCAGTCCGGGATGGGCGCCGCTGCCGTCGAGTTGGTCATCGAGCGTACGGTGCTTGTGCAGCACGCCGTCGACGATGTCGGCGGCAATCCGTCGCGCCGCGAGACCGGGCACTTCGGACGGAGGGGCGAAACGTTGAGATGGCATGCGGAAGCAAGGTTCTGAGCAAGCGGCAGTTCCGCCGCAATGGGCGCATGCCTTGAGAACCCAATCTCTGGCACGCGAATATGCCAAATGTAAGAATCGCTTCGGGCTTTTTCAGCCCTTCCGGGCCGATTTCAGGAATGCGTTATTGGACATCGCGTTGCGGCTCGTCCTGCGCTAGAAAGCCTGGCGATGAGTGATCAGCCTCCCGTTCCCGCCCGCAAGCAGCTTACGCCGGCAGCCCAGCGCGCGCTGGCCGAAGCCGAGGCGCGCCGACAGTCCGCAGCCGCGCAGGCCCAAGAGGCCGGCAAGGCGGCGCCGAAGGAGTTGCAGGGGCCGAAGGGACCCGAGCCGACCCGCTACGGCGACTGGGAGCGCAAGGGCATCGCCTCCGACTTCTGAGCGATCGCCGGTCCTGGAAGGCGTCCACTCCCGCCACTACAGATAGTGATTGTCCCTGAGATAACCGATGATGCGCTCGCAGGCCGCGTCGCTCGACATTTCTGACGTGTCGATGGTGATCTCCGGCGCCTGCGGCATCTCGTAGGGCTGATCGATGCCGGTGAACGATGGCAGCTCTCTCGCCCGTGCTTTGCGATAGAGCCCCTTGGGATCGCGATGCTCGCATTCGGCCAGCGGGGTCGCGACATGGATCTCGATGAACTCGCCTGCCTCGACCCGCTGGCGCGCCAGCTCGCGCTCGTTGCGGAACGGTGAGATCAGCGCGACCAGCGCGATCATGCCGGCATCGACGAACAGCGCCGCGATCTCGGCAGTGCGCCGGACGTTCTCCGCCCTGTCCGCGTTGGAGAAGCCGAGGTCGCGGTTGATGCCGTGGCGGAGATTGTCGCCGTCGAGCAGCGCGGCGTGGCGCCCGAATTCGGCAAGCCTGCGATCGACGAGATCGGCGATGGTCGATTTGCCGGCACCGCTCAGCCCCGTGAACCAGAGCACGCAGGGCCGCTGCTGCTTCAGCTGCGCCCGCACGGGTTTGTCGACGGCAAGCCGCTGCCAATGAATGTTGGTGGCGCGGCGGAGCGAGAGATCGATCATTCCCGCGGCGGCGGTGCGATGGCTGATGGGATCGACGAGAATGAAGCTGCCCATGTCGCGGTCGTCGCGATAGGCCTCGAACACCAATGGACGGTCGAGGCTGAGATGGGCGTAGCCGATCTGGTTGGCGTCGAGTGTGGCAGCGCTTTCATGCGCCATGGTGTCGATGGCGATGCGGTGCTTGAGCGTCGTGATCACCGCGCCGGTCGAGGCCGCGCCGCATTTGAGCAAATAGCGACGGCCCGCGACCATGGCCTCGTCGTCGAACCAGACGAGATGGGCGGCCAGCTGATCCGAGACCTGTGGCGCGGGCCCCGCCGTCAGCACGTCGCCGCGACTGACGTCGATCTCGTCGGTCAACGTGAGCGTCACCGATTCGCCCGCCGCAGCGCGGTCGCGCTCGCCGCCGGGGATGAGAATGCGCGCGATGCGCGTCTGGCGGCCCGAGGGCTGCACGGCGATGGTCTCGCCGATCGCGACCGTTCCGCTGGCGATACGCCCGCAGAAGCCCGAAACTCCGCATGCGGCCGGTTGACCCATTGCACCGGCAACCGGAACGGCCGCTGCGAGACATCGCCGGAAACGTCGACCGATTCCAGATAGGCGGTGACGGTCGGCCCGGCGTACCAGGGCATCCGCGCGCTGGCGGCGACGATGTTGTCGCCGTCGGGCGCGACGACAGGGATGCACTGGACCTGCGAGATTCCGAGCTGTCCGGCCATGGTCAGATATTCGGCAGTGATGGCCGCAAAGCGATCCCCGTCGAATCCGATCAGATCCATCTTGTTCACGGCGAGCACGACGTGACGGATACCAAGCAGCGACAGGATGTGGCTGTGGCGCCGCGTCTGCGTGATTACGCCCTTGCGGGCATCGACCAGCACCACGGCGAGATCGGCGTTGGAGGCGCCGGTCGCCATGTTGCGGGTATACTGCGCGTGCCCCGGCGTGTCGGCGACGATGAAGCGGCGCAGCTTGGTGGCGAAGAAGCGGTAGGCGACGTCGATCGTGATGCCCTGCTCGCGCTCGGCCTGCAAGCCGTCGACCAGCAGCGCGAAATCGAAATCGCCGCCGGTGGTGCCGACCGTCCGGCTCTCGGACGCCAGCGCGTCGAGCTGGTCGTCGAGCAGCGTCTTGGAATCGTAGAGCAGCCGGCCAACCAGCGTGCTCTTGCCGTCGTCGACGCTGCCGCAAGTGACGAAACGCAGCGTCGGACGATCGTCCTGTTCGAGCCGCGGCGCATCGGAGGCAGCGATCGTGGGTGCCTCGTGATAGGACATCAGAAGTAGCCTTCCGCTTTCTTGCGCTCCATCGATGCGGGACTGTCCCGGTCGATCATGCGTCCCTGCCGCTCGGAGGTGCGCGAGGCCATCATCTCGCGCACGATCTCGGGGAGCGTTGCCGCGGTCGAGACCGTGGCGCCGCTGAGCGGATAGCAGCCCAGGGTGCGAAACCTGACGGAGCGCCATCGCGGCTCTTCGCCTGCATGCAGCGGCATCCGTTCATCGTCCACCATGATCAGCGCGCCGTCGCGCTCAACCACCGGGCGCGAAGCCGCCAGATAGAGCGGAACGATCGGGATGTCCTCGAGCAGGATGTAGTCCCAGACGTCGAGCTCGGTCCAGTTCGACAGCGGAAACACCCGCATGCTCTCGCCGGGTGCGAGCATCGTGTTGTACAGGCTCCACAGCTCGGGCCGCTGGTTCTTCGGATCCCAGCGATGCGCCGCGCTCCGGTGCGAGAACACGCGCTCCTTGGCGCGCGATTTCTCCTCGTCGCGCCGCGCGCCTCCGATCGCGGCGTCGAAGCCGTGGAGGTCCAGCGCCTGCCGCAACGCCTGGGTCTTCATGACGTCGGTGTAACGGGCCGAGCCGTGGGTGAAGGGGTCAATGCCCTGGCTCAAGCCGTCATTGTTGGTATGGACGATCAGGTCGATGCCGAGTTCGCGCGCGCGACGGTCGCGAAACGCGATCATCTCGCGGAACTTCCATGTCGTGTCGACGTGCAGCAGCGGAAATGGCGGCTTGCCGGGATGAAAGGCCTTCATCGCCAGGTGCAGCAGCACCGAGGAGTCTTTGCCAATGGAATACAGCATCACCGGCCTGCGGAATTCGGCCGCCGTCTCCCGCAGGATGTGAATGCTTTCCGCCTCCAGGCGCCGAAGATGGCCGGCGGCGTGAAGCTGCTCGCCGCCGGTTCTTTCAAGGAGGGGTTCGGCGCTCGTGGGATTGTCCAGCATGCGGATCACGCGGCCTCAGCGAACCAGTCGCCGAACAGATGCGCCGAAATTGCCGCATTCAGGCCGAGATCGCGGACGCACGCCGCGACCGAAGCTCGATAGGCGTCATTGACCCCGCAGCGCTCCAGGATCTCCAGCTGAGCTTCGCTCACCGAGCCCGTCGCGCGGCGCTGGTAGCGATAGGCGCTATCGGAGGTGTGCAGATTGGGCACCTTGTAGATCGTCGCTTCGCTCGGGAAGATGACGCGCGCGTTGTTTGCCTGCACGCTTCCCGGTTCCCGCCATGACGTCACGGCATTCTCGGTAAAGCTGCTCGAAAGGCCGAGGCGGTCGAACAAGACGCGCACCGACGACAGGGCCTCCTTGCTCACCTCGTAGACGTAGTGCGTGACGGGAACGCCTTGTTGCTGGGCGTAACCTGCGACGCGGGCCGCGCTGAGTGCGGCGACGACATAGTGCCGCAGCAATGTATCTTCGGGCCCGCGCGAAATCAGCTTCTCGAGCCATGACGCCAGCGAACTCGCCGGCTCGCGATCGAGCATGATGAGATGCAGACGGTGCCGCGGATAGCCTGCTTCGACCAGGAGCTGCAGCGGATTGAACAAGCTCTCGGCGAGCACGTAGGGCCCGATCGTTTCCTTGCTGAAGATGTGCGGCTCGTCGCTCGCCGAGGGGATGACCCAGGGCGTCAGCGGACGGCCGACGAGCGCGTCGCGCAGGATCGCCTTCAGCGGTTGATAATATGAAGGCATGCCGGTCATGCCGAACAGATTGCTGAGGGCGGTCGAGCCGACTCTGGCCTTGCCGCATGCAAAATAGAGCATCGGAAAGTCCTGCGCCGGACGATGCAGGAAATCCTCGGCGAGGCAGTCCGTCACTTCACGCATCAACGTCGCGAGCGTGACGGCTCTGCTCTGGAATTCGCCCACTGGGGACAGCAGCATGGTGTCGAGGGAACTGTGCTGCTGCCGAACGAGGTCGGCCATTCGTTCGAGCGAATCGGCTGAAATTGCGTCGATGTTCATGTCGGAGGACCCGCTGTAGGGAGTTCCACGAGCGATTGCTCGTTGGATCTTTTCCAACCTACAGTTGTCATGGGTGCCGGACAATTCCGGGGAATCCCGGAGGCGCTATCCATACGCGACGAGCATTGAAGATGTGCTCGTCGCCGCTATGCAGTTTCATACCGCGCGCACGGTGTTGAGGAACTTCTCGACTTCCGTCTTCAAGAGGCTGCTTTCACTCGACAGCGAGCGCGCCGATGCCAACACCTGCCCCGACGCCGCGCCGGTCGCGCTCGCGCCATGACTGACCTGGGCGATCTTGTCTGCGACTTCGACGGTTCCCTTGGCGGCTTCGCTGACGTTGCGCGCAATCTCGGCCGTCGCTGCACCCTGTTCTTCGATCGTCGCTGCAATGGTGGACGAAATGTCTGAAATGCGGGCGATGGTCGCGCCGATTTCCTTGATCGCTCCGACGGAGTCCTCGGTTGCCGATTGCATGCCGGCGATCTGCGCGCTGATTTCCTCGGTCGCTCGCGCGGTTTGCGCCGCGAGCGCCTTCACCTCGCTCGCCACGACCGCAAAGCCGCGGCCGGATTCGCCGGCGCGCGCCGCCTCGATCGTTGCGTTCAGCGCCAGGAGGTTGGTCTGTTCGGCAATCGCGGTGATCAATTTGACGACGTCGCCAATTCGGCCCGCCGCCTTGAGCAGTTCATTGATCCGGACATCGGTGCGCTCGGCCTGCCTGACCGCTTCGCTGGCGATGCGGCTGCAATCGTGGACCTGGCGTCCGATCTCGACGACCGAGGTGCTCATTTCCTCGGCGGCGGACGCGACCGCTCCGACATTGGTGGACGCCTCCTCCGAGGCCGCCGCGACCATTCCGGAGAGTTCCTGGGTCTCTTCCGCGGTTCCCGACAGCGTACCGGCGGCTGCCTCGAGCTGCTGGCTGGCCGCTGACACAGAGTCGATGATGCCGCCGACCGCGGCTTCGAACACGCCGGCGAGCTGGGTCATCTCTTCCTTGCGCTGAGCGGCCGCAGCGGCTTCCTGATTCTTCTGCTCAACCTCCATCTGCTCGATACGGATCAGGTTTTCCTTGAAGGTCTGAGCCGCGCGAGCGTTGTCGCCGACTTCATCGCCGCGGCGCGTGTAGGGAATCTCGATCGCCTTGTTGCCGGCGGCGAGCTGGAGAAGCACGTCGCCGATGCGCCGGATCGGCCGGGCGATGTTCGACACGGAAAAGACGGCGGACCCGATCAACGTCAGAACGACGAAGACGCCGACGATCAATGCGAAGGTGGCGACGCGGTCCAGTTCGGCCAGCATCTCGCCCTTGCGGCGCGCGGCGAATTCGTTGGCAACGCCGACCAGATCGTCGATCCGTTTGCTGACTTCCAGGGCTGCCGGACGCATACGCTCTGCGAGAATGGTGGCCTTCGTCGACTCTGCGGCAGTCCTGGCGCCGCCCGAGGGGGCGCCAATGACGGTCTTTTGCGCCCCCGCCAGTTCAATGCCGCTGGTCAGATACGCATCGACGAATTTCTTGGTCTCACGATAGGCGTCCTGGGTGACCTTGCGGGTCGCCCGGTCGGTGGCCGTATCGATTTCCGCGCCGGCTTCGCCTGCTCGCGCGCGGAGATTCTCGAGGAGCTTGTCAACCTCTCCGGCTGACGAGGCGGAGCTGATCTCGAGAGCTGCGAGCTGCGCCCGCGCCATCGCCGTCTGCGCCGCTTGCGCATTGCCTTTGTTGAGGTAGTTGATCGTGACCAGGCGATTGGATTCGGCAATCGACCGGTTGCCGAGCATCTGGTTGGTCAGCATGCCGCAGACCAGCACAACGCTCACGCCGGTGACGATGCCGAGCTTTGTTCCAATGCGAAACCTGAATGACCCCACCGCTCTCTCCTCGCGTTGCTGTATAGCAGGTATTCGCAACCAATGATTGAGATTTGGGTAATATTCGCGGATCTCCGGTAGAACTACGGCCGACATATTCGACGATGGAATTTTCCTGCATGGTTCCGCTATGTGCGCGCTCGTGCTTTGAGTTCCCCCGTCTCTGTCCTAGCGTGATTGATGCCTTTCCGGGATCGACCTAATTCCTATCGGCCGCAGTTCGGCGGCTCGCCGTTCGGTCGGCGCTTCTCCGGATTATTGCCGTGGATGTTCGTGGTGGGCATCGCGCTGGCCGTCGTACTCACCTTTCGCCATGGAATGGGCTGGCTTGTTCCTGATGCCGATGGCGACCGCACGCGGAATGCCGAGATCGTTCTCGAGCAGGCGGGCCATCCCGATGTTCGCGAGCCGGTGGACGTCATTCGCACCATCGACGGCGACACCTTTCTCGCGCGTGTTCGTCAGCGCGGCGGCCGCGATCTCGTCGTGCGGGTTCGGTTGCGCGGCATCGACGCGCCCGAGATGAAAGCGTCTTGCCGGGAGGAGCAGGACAAGGCCGAAGCCGCGGCCCGCGCGTTGCGCGATCTGCTCGGTCAGGGCGACGTGACGATCACCAATCTCGGCCCCGACAAATACGGCCGCGTTCTCGCCGACGTCGCGACCCGGCGGACTGCGAACGTTGCGGCGGCATTGCTCGCCGGCGGTTTTGCGCGAAGCTACACTGGCGGCCATCGCGACGGCTGGTGCACGCGCGGCTGGCGCTTCTGGTAACAAAAAAGCCGCGTTCGGGGACGCGGCCTTTTCCTGTCTTGCCTTGATCCCGGCGATCAGCGCGTCACGACCACCGTGGTGCCGACCGAGACGCGGCCATAGAGATCGGTGATGTCGTCGTTGAGCATGCGGATGCAGCCATAGGAGACGAAGCCGCCGATCGAGCCCGGCACGTTGGTGCCGTGGATGGCGTATTCACCGCCGGCCAGCGTCATCGCCGCAACGCCCATCGGGTTGCGCGGCGAGCCGCCCGGAATCATGTCGGGAATGCTCGGCTTGTCACGCTTGACCTCGGCCGGCGGTGCCCAGGCCGGGTTGCGATATTTCCCGTCAATGCGGGTAGTGCCGGCCCATTGCTTGCCGGACTTGCCGACGCCGACCGGATAGCGCACGGCGTGGCCGTTATCGAGGATGAGATAGAGCCGCCGCTCGCTGGTTTTGACCACGATGGTGCCCGGCGAATAGTCGGCCAGATGCGCCCCCACCATTTCCGGCCGCGCCTGCGCCGCCGTCGACATCAAGACCCCTGCCCCGATGGTGGCGGCCAGCGCCGCCGCAATCCTAATCGACATCGATTTTCCCCTAAGCCCGAACGGATCGTCCAAAATTACGCGGAACCGGCAATTGCCAGCTTGCCACGTCCTTGTCAGGGGACATTCTTAACCGCGCCCTTTAACCGGTTGGTTTCCAAGCACGGCTGCCAAGGGCCAGCCAGCAGGGGGAACAAAGGAAATGTTCGAAATAAAGTAAATGACCTGAAAACAACACTCGGCGGGAAAGATGTAGCCGCACCGGCACGCGCGCTGACGAGTGCGTGAGGATGTGAACGGCTGTTGTTTACCGGAGGGTCGACGACAAACGCGGTCTCGTGTCCCGGACAAGGCGCAGCGCGTCGCGCCGCGACGCAGAGCCGGGACCCAGTTCTTTGCGCTGGGATGGATGGGCCCCGGCTCAGCAGCGCACCGCGACGTGCGCGCTGCGCTGCGTCCGGGGCAGGAGAGCAAGCTTACGCCGACTTCTTGTTCTGCCGGTTCCTGACGAGATCGTCGACCACGGCGGGATCGGCCAGCGTCGAGGTGTCGCCCAGGCTGCCCGGCTCATCCTCGGCGATCTTGCGCAGGATGCGGCGCATGATCTTGCCGGAGCGGGTCTTGGGCAGGCCCGGCGCAAACTGGATCTGGTCCGGGGATGCGATCGGGCCGATCTCCTTGCGCACCCAGGTGACGAGTTCCTTGCGCAGGTCGTCGGTCGGCTCGATGCCGGCCATCAGGGTGACATAGGCGTAGATGCCCTGGCCCTTGATGTCGTGCGGGAAGCCGACCACGGCAGCCTCGGAGACTTTCTCATGCGCCACCAGCGCGCTCTCGACTTCCGCGGTGCCCATGCGATGGCCGGAGACGTTGATAACGTCGTCGACGCGGCCGGTGATCCAGTAATAGCCGTCGGCATCGCGGCGGCAGCCGTCGCCGGTGAAGTACTTGCCCTTATAGGTCGAGAAATAGGTCTGCTCGAAGCGGGCATGGTCGCCGTAGACCGTGCGCATCTGGCCGGGCCAGGACCGCGTCAGGCAGAGATTGCCCGAGGTCTCGCCGTCCAGAACCTTGCCGTCGGCGTCGACGATCTCAGGCACCACGCCGAAGAACGGCTGCGTCGCCGAGCCCGGCTTGAGCTTGGTCGCGCCCGGCAGCGGCGTGATCAGGATGCCGCCGGTCTCGGTCTGCCACCAGGTGTCGACGATCGGGCAGCGGTCGTCGCCGACGACGCGGTGATACCACTCCCACGCTTCCGGATTGATGGGCTCGCCGACCGAGCCGAGCAGGCGGAGCGAGGCGCGCGATGTCTTCTTCACGGGCTCGTCGCCCGACTGCATCAGCGCGCGGATCGCGGTCGGTGCGGTGTAGAAGATGTTGACCTTGTGCTTGTCGATGACGTTCCAGAACCTGGAATTATCCGGGTAATTCGGCACGCCTTCGAACATCAGCGTCGTCGCGCCATTGGCGAGCGGCCCATAGAGAATGTAGCTGTGGCCGGTGACCCAGCCGACGTCAGCGGTGCACCAGTAGATGTCGCCGTCGTGATAATCGAAGACGTATTGATGCGTCATCGAGGCGAACACGAGATAGCCGGCGGAGGTGTGCAGCACGCCCTTGGGCTGGCCGGTCGAGCCTGAGGTGTAGAGGATGAACAGCGGGTCCTCGGCGTGCATGTGCTCGACCGGGCATTCCGTCGTCACCATCGCCGCCGCCTCGTGATACCAGAGGTCGCGCGTCGGGTTCATGTCGATCTTGCCGCCGGTGCGCTTGACCACCACGACCCAGTCGACGTCGTCGGCCTTGGCGAGCGCGGCGTCGACGTTGGCCTTCAGCGGCACCTTCTTGCCGCCGCGCAGGCCTTCGTCCGCGGTGATGATGATCTTGGATTTGCAGTCATTGATGCGCTGGGCGAGGCTGTCCGGCGAGAACCCCGCGAACACCACGGAGTGGATCGCGCCGATGCGCGCGCAGGCGAGCATCGCATAGGCCGCTTCCGGAATCATCGGCAGGTAGATGGTGACGCGGTCGCCCTTCTTGACGTTGCGGGTGCGCAGGATGTTGGCCATCCGGCAGACCTCGTCGTGCAGCTCCTGGTAGGTGATATGCTTGGACTGCGAGGGATCGTCGCCTTCCCAGATGATCGCGGTCTGGTTGCCGCGCTTGGCGAGATGGCGGTCGATGCAGTTGTAGGCGACGTTGAGGATGCCGTCCTCGAACCATTTGATCGAGATGTTGCCGGGCGCGAACGAGACGTTCTCGATTTTCGTCGGCGCGTGCATCCAGTCGATGCGCTTGGCCTGCTCCGCCCAGAAACCATTCGGGTCCGAGATCGAGCGAGCGTACATCTCCTTGTACTTGGCCTGGTCGACCCAGGCGCGCTTCGCCCACTCCGCCGGGACGTCGTAGATCTTCTCGGACATGCTTCCCTCCACATACGGCAGGCCGAACGCTAGCGACCGGCGAGCCGACTTGATCATTGACTGATTATGCGTCGGGCTAACCGGGCCCGACAAGGAGCACAAGCTGGACCTTCGGCGGGCGGCCGGCCATGCGGAGGATCAAGGCCACCTGCTGTGACTGTCGCAGATCTGAAACAAGCCGGCGGGCGGCTTTCGGGGCCTTGCCCAGCTCCGCGGAACAGGCCGGCGCAGGGGCCCCATGCATTAATGGAGGTATTTAGAAACCACCCTCACCGATTCGGGACTCGCAATAGTGTTCGGAACACCCTAAATGGCCAACCCGGGTCCGAAGAGACCCTTCGGAACAAAAATCAGAACAGCGGCATTGACCGGTAACAGACAGGGCTAAGGCATAAGACTATGATGGATCAGCAGAATCTCGGGACGATACGGCCCGCTTCAGCCGATCCTGCGGCCATTGCACTGGCCAAAGCCCTCGGACAATGGCCGAAACCCGCCGCTTTCAGGCGTCCTAGCCCGAAGAAGGCCTTCGACACGGCGCCCGCGGCGACGGTCGAAGCGCTTGCCAAGGAGCTCGGCCTGCGGCTCGGCGACCAGAACGAGCTGACCATCCGCCGCATCCGGCGCGGCAAGGGCTATTCCTTCGTGCGTCCCAATGGCGCACATATCCGCGACGCCCGCACCATCCGCCGGCTGCACGCCATGGCGGTGCCGCCGGCCTATCGCGAGGTGCGCTACTCCGCCGATCCGAGCTTGCATCTCCAGGCCGTGGGCCGCGATGCCGCAGGCCGGCTGCAATATCGCTATCACGCCGATTGGGAGAAGGTCCGCGAGCACCGCAAGGCGCATCGTCTGGAAAAGCTCGTCGGCGCGCTGCCAAAGATCCGGCGCAAGGTCTCGGCGTTCCTGTCGGGCGACGAGCCGACGCGTGAATTCGCGCTCTCGGCCGTGATCGAGCTGATCGCGCGCACTGCGATCCGTCCCGGCAATGAATCCTATGCCCGCCTCAACGGCACCCGCGGCGCCACCACGCTGCTGAAGTCGAACGTCACCCTTGAGGACGACAGCTTCGTGCTGACCTTCAAGGCGAAGGGCGGCAAGGCGGTGCGCAAGGAGTGCGATGCGGCCAAGCTGGTGCGCGCCATCGGCATTTTGCAGGGCGTCCCCGGCAAGCGCATGTTCCAGTATCGCGATGCCTACGGCATCGTGCGCGCGGTCAACACCACGCAGGTGAACGCGTTCTTGCGCGAGATCGCCGGCATCAAGATTTCGCTGAAGGATTTCCGTACGCTGATGGCGTCTGCCGTCGTCGTGGAATCGCTGTCGCGAATCACGCCGGCGACCAGCCAGCGCGGCCGCAAGAAGCAGGTGCTGGACGCGATCCGCGCCGCAGCCGACAAGCTCTCCAACACGCCGGCGATCTGCCGCAAGAGCTACGTCCACGACACCATCGTCACCGCGTTCGAGGACGGCATCCTCGAGCGCTTCGCCGCGACCATGAAGGGCCAGCGCTCGCAGGCGAGGCGCGAGCAGCTTCTGGCGCAGGTGGTGGCGACAGCCGCGGTGTAACGACACTGCCGTAGGGTGGGCAAAGCGAAGCGTGCCCACCATTTCTGTTGCGGTGTTGGGGTAGATGGTGGGCACGGCGCAAGTGCGCCTTTGCCCACCCTACGAGAGCTACGACTTGGGCGAGACGCCGTTGTCGGGACCGGGATCGCCGCCTGCGGCTGCGGTCGTGAGCCGTTCCATATAATGCGCCCACCCCGTCGCGTGCGCGGCGGCCTGCGCTTCGCTTGGCAGGCCGCTATGGGTCATGCGCAGCAGCGTGCCGCCGTCGCGCTCGATCAGGTCGATCTCGATCAGGCTCGAGCCGGGCGGTACCTCCTGGCCGCCTTCCCATCCGAACGTGTAGGCCAGACGATGCACCGGCACGACCTCGCGGAAGGCGCCGCGGGCGACGCCGCTGCGGGGGCCGATGCCCTTGAGCAGATAAAGCCCGCCGGGATGCGGCTCCGTGGTGGCATCGGAGCCCATCCAGCTCAGGATTTTCTCGGGGTCGGTCAGATAGGCGAAAACGGTGGCACGTGGTGCCGCGATCTGGGTCTCGCGTCGCACTATGAACGGCTCGGTCATCGGCGATCATCCCTTCGCTGCCATTGGCACATGGCGGCGCCAAAGCGGCGCGTCAAGGATTGCCCGTGACAAGGGCGGCCCGCCTTGGCCATGATCGAGCCATGCAGCTCTCCCCGACCCTCGCCTGGCTTGTCGATGCCGCTTCGGATAGCGCCGGAGCTGATCGCCTGCTTGCGGAACTCGCCGCCCATCTGGTCGCCGACGGCGTGCCGCTTGCGGGGGGCGCCCTGACGCTGGAGGTGCCGCATCCGCTGATCGCGAAGCGGACCTGGTTGTGGCGTGCAGACAGCGGCCAGGTAATCGAAGCACTCGGCTTCGCGCCGGGCGGATTGGCGCCCGATCCGCCCAACGATGCCGGTCGCCGCTGGCTGCGCGACATCGCGCGCGGCGACGTCCACGAAGACATCGCCGGACGTCCAGATGGGCCGCAGCTTTGCTGGATCGGGCCGCGTCCGTTCACCGCGGACGACATCGGGCAATTGCGCCAGGCCGCGCGTTTTGCCGCGACGCCCCTCGCCGTGCTGGCCGCGCGCGCCACGTTGCGCGCGACGTTAGATGCCTATCTCGGCAAGCGGAGCGCGGAGCGGGTGCTGGCGGCACCTCTGCGCCGCGATCTCGGCGAGACCATTCAGGCCGCGCTGCTCTATGCCGACCTCCGCAACTTCACGACGTTGTCGGAAACCTCTCCGCCTGCGCAGGTCATCGCCGCGCTCGATGCCTGGTTCGATCGCATCGCCGGCGCTGTCCACGCCTTTGGCGGCGAGGTGCTGAAATTCATCGGCGACGGCGTGCTCGCGATCTTTCCGGTGGTCGAGGCATCGCCCCGCCGCGCGTGCGATGCCGCCCTGCGTGCCGCAGGCGCGGCCGAGGCCGGCATGGTCTATCTCAACAAGGAGCGCGGCGCTCAAGGGTTGTCGCCGCTGGCATTCGGTGCCGCACTTCATCTGGGCGAGATGCTGTGGGGCAATATCGGCGCCGCCAACCGGCTCGACTTCACGGCGATCGGTCCCGCCGTCAATCTCGCCAGCCGGCTCGAGGGATTGTGCAAGTCGCTGGGGCGGACCGTGCTGGTGTCGGGCGCGCTCGCCGCCGAGACGGACATGCCGCTGATCGCGCTCGGATCGCATTCGCTGCGCGGCATTGCTGCGCCATGCGAGGTGTTTGCGCTGCCGGAGATGTGAGCGCGGGTATTGCAGGTCGTTGTGCGATGGCCGTGCCAAACTCTCGGTGTCGTCCCGGCGAGGGCCGGGACCCATAACCACCAAATTATATTGTAGCACGCGCTGGTAACCCCGAGTCCTCGCAAAACGATTGCTGCGGAGTATGGGTCCCGGATCTACGCGCGCCTAAGAGCGCGCTTGTCCGGGACGACGGCGGAGAATTAAGGCCGCACCTGCGGCTAAACCCCGCCCATCTTGCAGACGAGCTTCCACTCCTCCGCCGTCACCGGCTGCACCGACAGGCGCGAATATTTCACCAGCGCCATGTCGGCGAGCTTCTTCTCGGCCTTGATCGTCGCCATCGTCACCGGCGTCTTCAACGGCTTGTCGGCCTTGATATCGACGCAGACGAATTTCTCGGTCTTGTCGGTCGGATCGGGATAGGCCTCCTTGATGATCTCCGCGATGCCGACGATCTCCTTGCCCTCGTTGGAATGATAGAAGAATGCCTTGTCGCCCTTCTTCATGGCGACGAGGTTCTGGCGCGCGGTGTAATTGCGCACGCCGGTCCAGGCCTCGCCCTTGGCGCCCTTTTCCACCTGCTGGTCCCAGGACCACACCGACGGTTCGGATTTCACCAGCCAGTAGTTCATCGCGCGCGCCCTATCCATTCCTCATGGCCGGGCTTGTCCCGGCCATCCACGTCTCTGCCATCAATTCAATATCAAGACGTGGATGCCCGCGACAAGCGCGGGCATGACGAGAAGACGTCATTCCTCTGCCTTGAAGGGGCGCGTCATCAGTGCCGAGATTGCGGCGTCGATCGTGCTCCGGCCGCTCAGGATCGACGCGACGGCTTCTGATACCGGCATCTCGACGTTTTGCGAAGCTGCGAGTTCGATCAGCACCGGCGCGGTGAACTCGCCCTCGGCAAGCCTGCCCGCAGGCGGCTGCTCGCCGCGGCCCAAAGCAAGGCCAAGGATGAAATTGCGCGATTGCGGGCTCGAGCAGGTCAGGATCAAATCGCCGAGGCCGGACAGGCCGGTGATCGTTTCGCTGCGTGCGCCGAGCGCGCGGCCGAGGCGCGTCAGCTCGGCAAAGCCGCGGGTCGTCAGCGCGGCCTGGGCGGAGGCCCCCAGCTTGCGCCCGACCGCGATGCCGACTGCGATCGCCAGCACGTTCTTGGCTGCGCCGCCGATCTCGACGCCGCGGATGTCCGTGGAGTGATAGGGACGGAACGTCGGTGAGCCCAGGGCCTGCACCAACGCGCTCGCCAACGTCTCATCGCCTGCCGCCAGCGTCACCGCCGTCGGCAAGCCGCGCGCGACATCGTCGGCAAAGCTCGGACCCGACAGGATCGCGGGCTGGACGTGCGGCGCGGCCTCCGCGATCACGTCGGTCATGAATTTATGGGTGCCGTGCTCGATGCCCTTGGCGCAGGCGACGATCGGCACCGGCCCTGTCAGATGCGAGGCCAGCATGTTGACGGCGCCACGCAAATGCTGCGCCGGTGTTGCGATCAGCAACATGTCGGCGCGTGCGGTAAGCGCCAGATCGCTGGTCACGACGATCTCCGGCGCGATCTGTACGCCGGGCAGTCGCGGATTGTCGCGTGTCGAGGCGATCCGCGCGGCATGCTCGGCATTGCGTGCCCAGAGCGTGACGCTCCGTCCCGCCCGCGCCGCCACGGTCGCCAGCGCCGTGCCCCAGGCGCCCGCCCCGATCACCGCGACAGATTGGAACGTGGTCATGGCTAGAATCCCGCCCGGGTCTTGCCGTAGCCGGTCGGCGCCGTCGCGTTGGCGTCGAGCAACCAGCGCGCGCGGGGCTGCGCTTCCATCGTGTCGGTCAGGCCGAGTGCGAGTCGTTCGGCGCCGGCCCAGGCGATCATCGCGCCGTTGTCGGTGCAGAGCGCGGGCGGCGGCATGATCAGTTGCGTCCCGGCTTGCTGTGCGACCTCATCGAGGGCGCCGCGGATCGCCTGATTGGCCGCGACGCCGCCGGCCGCGACCAGGGCACGCGGTGCGCCGAATTTTTCGCGGAACAGTCTGAGGCCGACGCTCAGCCGGTCGGCGGTCGAATCCAGCACGGCGGCCTGAAAGCTCGCGCAGAGATCGCTGACGTCCTGCGGCGTGATCTCGACCAGCCGGCTCGCTTCAGTGCGGACTGCCGTCTTCAATCCCGACAGCGAGAAATTGGCGTCGGGGCGTCCCTGCATCGGCCGCGGAAACGCAAATCGCGTGGCATCGCCGCCTGCCGCCGCGCGCTCGACCTGCGGGCCGCCGGGATAGGGCAGGCCCAACATCTTGGCGACCTTGTCGAAGGCCTCGCCGATCGCGTCGTCGACGGTGGTGCCAAGCCGTACATACTGGCCGACGCCGGTGACCGCGACGATCTGGGTATGGCCGCCCGAGGCGAGGAACAGGCAGTAGGGAAATTCGATTCCGTCGGTGAGGCGCGGCGTCAGCGCATGCGCCTCCAGATGGTTCACCGCAACCAGCGGCGTGTCGTGCACCATCGCGATCGCCTTTGCGGTGGTGAGCCCGACGATGACGCCGCCGATCAAGCCCGGCCCCGCCGCGGCCGCGACGCCGCCAAGCTGGGCGAAGCCGACGCCGGCCTCCTGCATCGCGCGCTCGATGATGCCGTCGAGCAGATCGACATGGGCACGGGCGGCGATCTCCGGCACCACGCCGCCGAAGCGGGCGTGCTCCTCGATCTGCGACCGCACGATGTTGGACAGGATCCTGCCGCTGCCGTCAGGCGCGCGCTCGACCAGCGCCGCGGCTGTCTCGTCGCAGGTTGTTTCGATGCCCAGTACCAGCATTGGCGAATTGTTATCCAATTTGCGCCCTTGCGCTCATCCGTAAAGCAGAGTTCTGGTACGTCCGGTAGCATTCCGGGGCCAGATTGCGCAATCGCCACGCGCGGCTTCCTCACGAATGCGTGGCCGCCAATCGGTTCGGGAACACCAGCGATGTCCATTCTTGTCACACGGCCGCATCCCGACAATGAGGCGACGGCGGAAAATCTGCGCGCGCGGGGGCTTGCGGTGCTGCTTGCGCCGGTGCTCAAGTTCGAGCCGGTCGCCTTCCATGACGAGAGTGAAGCTCCCTACGGTGCCATCCTCGTCACATCGGCCAACGCGATCCGTGCCGTCGCGCCACAATTGCAGGATCTTGGTCTGTTGGAGTTGCCGTTGTTTGCGGTCGGTGAGCATACGGCTGCTGCGGCGCGCGACGCCGGCTTTGCCGAGGTGATCGTCGCCGGCGGCGATGCCGCGTCCTTGCGCGACAAGGTGATGCAGAGCGCACGCGACAAGGTGCTGAAGAAAAAGAGCACGCTGCTGTATCTCGCAGGCGCGGATCTGTCGCGCGACCTCGGCGGCGAGCTCGGTGCGGAGGGGTTTAGCGTGGTCACACAGACGACCTATCGCATGGCGCCGGTCAAGCATTTGCCGCGCGAGGTCTGCGAGGGCTTTGCCGCTCACGGCGTCGAGGCGGTGCTGCACTACTCCCGGCGCAGCGCCCGGGCGTTCCTGGATGCGGCCAGGGACGAAGGCGTCGAAATCTCGGCGCTGGCTATACCGCAATGCTGCCTGTCCGAGACTGTTGCCAGCGTGCTGCGCGATGCCGGCGCGTCGCAGGTTCTGGTGGCTGCGACACCGGACGAAAATGCCTTATTTACCACCTTGGAGCGTGCGTTGCGCACCCGTTTGGCGTAAGAGGTCGAGCCGAATCCGACGTAATCGGGTCCGTCCCGCGTATGGAAGTGTGAGGAACCGTCACGATGGCCGACGACAAGCCTGAAGACTCAGGATTGGCTCCTGAGTCCGGCCGTGCCAAGCGCACTCCGCCCACCATCGACCTCGAAGCCACCGAAGTCTCGACCCAGCCGCAGGAGGCGGCGGTCGAGCCGGAGGCTCACCTGGAGCCCGAGCGAGCCGCGCACGAGCAGACCAGGGTCGAGGAAGCCAAGTCCGAAGAGATCGAGTCCGAAGAGACCAAGTCCCAGCCGCAGTCTGAACGCGCTGAGGAACAGCCTTCCGTCGCGTCCGCGCCGATGTCGCCCTGGGTCATCGCGCCGTTCTCCGGCGCTGTCGCAGCGGCGGTCGTGATCGCGGTCGGCTGGTTGCTGGGCTGGCCCGCCGTACAGGCGCCGCCGGCCGCCCCGCAAGTCACGAGCGCGACGGTCGATGCGCTGAGCGGTCGCGTTGCGGCAGTCGAAGCCAAGGCCGGCAAGCCCGCCGCCGATCCCGCCATGGCGGCGCGGATCGACGCGCTGGAGAAATCCGCAACCGGCTTGCGCAGCGACGTCGCCAATCTGCGTGCGCAGTCCGACAAGACCGCGAGCACATTGAACGATGCGAAATCGGCGCCGCAAACTGCCGCGCCCGACCTTGCCGCTCTGAGCGACCGCATCGCCCAGCTCGAGCGCGCCAGCAAGACCGAACGTGCCGAGCTTGCGCAGCAGGGCGAGAAGATCGCCGATGCGAAGAGGATGGACGACAAGCCGCTGCGTCATGTGGTGGCGGCGGCCCTGCTCGACGTCGCCGTTCGTCACGGCGATGCTTACGAGTCGCAATTGGCCGCAGCGCGGGCGATGGCGGCAAAGCCCGATGCGCTGAAGCCGCTCGACGCCTTTGCCGCGTCCGGCATCCCGACGCCGGTGGCGCTGAGCCGCGAGCTGCTCAATATCGTGCCGAAGCTGTCGCCGCCGGCGGAAGCCCAGACCAGCGGCACGGGCATCGTCGAGCGTCTCCAGGCAGGAGCCTCAAAGCTCGTCCGCATCGAGCGCACCGACGGGGTCGGCAACGATCGCGGCGCCATCGTCGCACGGGTGACGGCAGCGGCGCTGCGCAATGATTTCGTGGAAGCGCGGCGCGAGCTCAAGACGCTGGCCGAGGCCGATCGTGCGCCGGCGCAGGCCTGGCTCGACAAGGCCGATGCCCGCGACGCTGCGCTCGCCGCTTCCCGCAAGTTCGCCGACGATGCCATGGCGGATCTCGTCAAGCCTGCTCAATAAAGCTTCGCGCAACAATCAGCGCGTATAGGGATCGCCATGCTTCGCATCGTCCTCTTCCTTGTCCTGATCGCGCTGGCGGCGGCCGGCGCGGCCTGGGTTGCCGACCAGCCCGGCGATCTCGTCCTGACCGCGGGCAGTTTCCGCGCCTCGACCACGCTTCCCAAATTCGTGTTCCTGCTTGGCCTGTTTGCCGCGGCCGTCGTGCTGGTCTGGAGCATCGTGACGACGATCTGGCGCACGCCGGGGCGTCTGCGCCGCCGCCGCCATGACAAGCGCCACGCGCGGGGCCGCCACGCCATCACCCACGGTCTGCTTGCGATCGGTCATGGTGACACCGCGCTCGCCCGCCGGCACGCGGAAACGGCGCGGCGACATGCCCCGAATGATCCGCTCGCGCTGCTCCTGCATGCGCAGTCAGCGCAGCTCGAAGGCAATCGCGACGAGGCGCAGCGCGTCTTCCGCGCCATGGCCGAGCGCGAGGACACGCGCCTGCTTGGCCTGCGCGGCCTGTTCATCGAAGCGCAGCGCGCCGACGATGCGGTCGGCGCCGTGATGATCGCGGAGGAAGCGATCAAGCTGTCGCCGTCCTCGACCTGGGCCTCGCATGCGGTGCTCGGCTTCCGCTGCGCGCGTGGCGACTGGAGCGGTGCGCTTGCGATCCTCGATTCGAATCTGTCTGCGGGGCAGATCGACAAGCAGACCTATCGCCGGCAGCGCGGCGTCCTGCTCACTGCACGCGCGCTGGAATTGGCAACCATGGACCGCGACGTCGCGCGCGAGAGCGTGATGGAGGCGATCAAGCTGGCGCCGACGCTGGTGCCGGCGGCGGTGCTCGCCGCAAAATTCGAGAGCGAGGCGCATCAGGTGCGCCGCGCCATGAAGCTGGTCGAGGCCGCCTGGATCGCCAATCCGCATCCCGATCTCGCCGATGCCTATGCCCACGTGAAGCTAGGCGATACCGCGTGGCACCGCTTGCAGCGGGTCGAGACGCTTGCGGCCAAGACGTCGGCCGACAAGCCCGGTCATGTCGAGGGCCAGCTCGCGATCGCGCGCGCCGCGATCGATGCCTCCGAGTTCGCTCGCGCGCGCGAGGTGCTCGCGCCTTATGTCAAGGATCCGACCCAGCGCGTCGCGCTGCTGATGGCCGAGATCGAGCGCACCGAGCACGGCGATGGCGGTCGCGCCCGCGCCTGGACCCTGCGCGCGGTGCGCGCCCGTCACGATCCGGCCTGGACTGCGGACGGCTACGTCAGCGACCGTTGGCGCCCGGTCTCCCCGGTCACCGGCCGGCTCGATGCGTTCCAGTGGCAGACCCCGGTCGCGAGCCTGCCTTCGGACAAGGGGACCACGATCGAATCCTCGGCCTTCGAGGAGGCCATGCTGGCGGCCCCGCCGCCGAAGCGGGTGACGGTGGCTCCCAGCGAAGGCCCGGCGGAACCGCCCGTGGCGGCACCAGCATCGGCACCAGCATCGGCACCGGCGTCAGTGCCGGCCGCGCAGGACAATTTGCCCCCGATGGGCAAGGACGAGCCGGCCGTTGCGACCGCCGAACCGGTCCAGCCGGCCCCCGAGCCCGCCGAATCACCGCCGCCCGCGGCGACCCCCGTGTTCCGGAGCCACGCCGACCTCGGCAAACCCGCGCCAGCGCCGATTCCTGCGGTCATCCCGATCGTCCGGGCCCCCGACGATCCCGGGATCGATGACGAGGGTCCGAGCGATGAATTTACGGAACAAATCGGTACACCCAAGGCCCAGGCCGGCGGCTGGCGCGGATTCTGGTCCCGCTGGGGCGCGTGAGCCGCATTTCGAATCCGGCTTGTCCTTGCCAATTCGGGCCATGCCCGATATCAGGGGCGCGCGTATCGGGGCCGGCATTTGGCCCCGGCAGGGTTCGCCGCAATAGCTCAGTTGGTAGAGCACGTCATTCGTAATGACGGGGTCGGGGGTTCGAATCCCTCTTGCGGCACCAGCACCTCAGGTTGTCCAGCCCGAAGAGATGGGTAACGCATCGTACCTAAGAGATGGGTGACAACCTCGTGCCGGCCGGGTGTGGGCAATGGGGCAGGCAGGGGCATGGCGAACGGAACGGGGTCCGCGGATCGGAGCGACTGGGTCCGGCTGCCCGGCCTCGTCATCCTTGCGGCGTTGATCACCGCCATCGTCGCCTCCAAATCGCTCGACGCGTCGCGGCTGCACAGCCGGTTGTCCGTTCCGCCGCTCTATGACGACGTCGCCTATTTCGGCGACGCGGTCAGATGGGTGAATGCCTTCGGAAGCCGCGGCGTCGCCGGCAGCGTCTGGGATTTGCTGCATCACCATGCGCCGTTTTCGACGCTGGTGGCGGCCACCGGTTTTTGGTCGTTTCCCGGAAGCTATCTCGGTCCTTATCTCGTTCATGCCGTGATCGTCTTCGGCTTCCTGCTCGGGATCATCTGGCTGGTTCGGCGACGGCCGGTCCTCGAGATCGCATCGTGTCTGATCGCAGCGGTGTGCGTGCCAGTGCTGTGGCACACGATCACGGAAGCGCGTCCCGATCTGCCCTCGGGACTTGCCATCGGTCTTGCCGCCGGTGCCATCGTCTACCGCGGCGTGCTCCGGCGCAGCGCCCGGTCGCTGGCTGGCCTCGGGGTCGCCTGTGCACTCGCCGCCTGCATCAAGCCGACGTCGTTCCCGGCTGCGCTCGCTCTGCTCGGCAGTGCGTTCGCGATCCGGCTGGTCGTCGATTGCATCCAGGCCGGCGGATTGCGCTTGTCGATCAGGACTGCGCTCGGCTCGCTCGTGTGGTTCGTGCTGCCGTTGATCGCGACCACGGCCGTGCTGATCGGACCCGCCTTGGTCGAGACCGTCACCTACATTCTCAACGTGTTCGTCGGCCAGCGCGACCTCTGGACGACGGGCGAAGGTTTCTGGCCCGGACTGCTACGCTTCTCCATCGGTGGAGAGGGACAGTTCGGCCTGCACTATTGGCTCGCCATCGGGTTGGCCTTGATGCTGCTGCGCTTCGTGCTCGCTGCGATCCAGGGCCGGGCTGCGGTGCTGGATGCCGTCGTTCTGCTCGCGACCGTGCTGATTGCCTATGCCATTCCGTCCGTTGCCGAGATCAAGACCTACTTTTTCGGCGCAATGTTCTACGGCGTGTTCATCGTCGCGATGGTCCTCAATGGCTGCGCCAGCATGGCGTCCATGGAATCGCTGCTCGCGGGCACAGCCCTTGCGACGGATATCCGTCGCCATCTGCTGACGGCGGGCCGGGTGCTTGCGCTCGCAATGGCGTTCGCGCTGTTCGTCAAGCACGTCGTGATTGGTCAGCTCAGCGTGGCGACGCCGCTGAGCGCGCAGCAGCAGGACAGCATCCGAGCATCGACCGAGCGTCTCTGGTCGCTTCTGCGCGACGTCAAACCGCCGCCCTCGGGGCCGCTTTACGTCGGCTTTTCGAGTCCCTACCCGGTCACGCCCGCGACCATTCAGTTGTATGCGGCGCAGGCGCGGATGAATCTCGTCGTCCGTGGCGAGATGCTGCATCGAACGGGAGCGGCCACCGCAGACGCGCTTCTGCAGTCGAACATCCTCGTCGTCTCGAGTTCGATCCAGCACACGCTGGTCGGACCGCGGGTCGGCGATGATCTCATCGCCCGCATGGACGCGGAAAAGGGCGTCTGCCTGCTCGACAGCATGAGCTTTCCGGATGTGACGCTGCGGGTCTATCGGCGGGCGTGTTGATCGCAGCCGGCCGGTTCGAAATTGCTCCGCGATTGTGTGAGGCCAATCACTTAACCCAGGACACCTTCCCCGTAATGTCCCGGGTACGCCAACACGGGGAGGTTTCACATGCGCAAGATCATTCTGGTTGCCGCCATGGTCCTGGCTTCTGCTTCTGCCCAGGCAGACGGCTCCCGCAGCCTGTCACTGTCCGCGGCGGGCGCTCAGGCCCCTGCTCCACAAACGACGCCGACCGCCGCCACGGCGCAGGTGAGCGAAGTCGCGCCAGCCGCGGAGGCGCCGAAATATTCCGATCGTCCGCCGGCAGTGTCGCTCTCTGCGCCGGCCGCCACGGTCACGCCGGCGGCTCCCGCGGTGACCACGCCCACGACCACCTCGGCGCCGGTCGCGACAACCAAGCCCGCCACCAAGAAAACGGCAAGGGCGGACCAGCCGAAGTCCAAGCGCTGGACCGAGCGCCGCATCATCAGCGAGCTGCACCGCCACGGCATCTATTGGTAAGCCGTTCGCCAAAAGCAAATGGCCGGGCAAAAAGCCCGGCCATGACGCTAGACTTTGGATCGGATCGCTGGCGTTTACTGCGACACCGTCTGCACCACGCTTCCGATCGGACGCGTGTTCGTGCTCGCGGTCGGCACCTTCATGTCCTTCATGATGGCTTCGTCATATTCCGGCAGCGTCTGCAGCGTCGACTTGGCCTTCATCTGCACGACCTTGTAGCCGCCGGCCTTCAAACGCGCGAGCAGCGTCGGCAGGGCCAGTCCGGTATTCTTCTGGAAATCGTGCATCAGGATGATGCCCTTGCCGAGCTTGTCGAGCCGGGTCATCACCGTCTCGATGATCTTTTCCGGCGTCGCGCCCTTGCGGAAGTCGAAGGAGTCGACGTCGGTCGAGAACATCGCGACGTTGCGGGTGCCGAAATAGCCCACGATCGCCGGATTATGCTGGAGCTGCGGAAAGCGGAAGAACGGCGCGGGGTTGGCACCCAGCGCGAACCTCACCGCGCTGATGCCCTTTTCGACCTCGTCCTTGGCCATCTGCTCCGTCATCTTCTTGCCGTTCAGATTGACGTGCGACCAAGTATGCGTGCCAACCGTATGGCCCTGGGCCAGCACCTGGCGCAGGATCTCCGGATGATAGGTCGCATGCTTGCCGACCGAGAAGAACAGGCCCTTGGTGCATTCATCCGCCAGCGCCTTCAGCACATTCGGCGTGTTCACCGGCCAGGGACCGTCGTCGAAGGTCAGCACGACTTCCTTGTCGGTGAGGAAGTCGAATTGCTTGAAATGATCGAAGCCGAAGCCGGGGCCGCCGGTGGTGTCGATCTCGACCACGCGGGCGACGCCCAGCGCGTTCGGATTGGTGCAGGTCGATTTCTGCTGAACCGGCATGGCCGGGGCGGGCGCGGGTGCCTGAGCAACTGTCGTCGGCTTGGCCGCGATCGTTGCGGTGGTCTCGACGTCATCCCTGGCGGCGAGCTTCGCCGGTGCCGGCAATTGATCGGCGGCACGGGCGGCAATTGTCTTGGGAGCGGCCTGATCGGCGCGCGAGGAATAATAAAACCAACCGCCGGCGGCGATCACGACCGCCGCAACTACACTGGCCAACATCAGGCCCAACGCATTACGCATCGCTATTCTTTCCAATTACGCAACCAAACCGGCGGAATTTCCCGCGCGACGAGCCATTAATGCGAAGTAACAGTTAACGTGACACCAACACGACGGCGGTTGTGGAGGAATTTCAGGGCGGTGCGCCAAAGTGACCGACGTCACAGTCGGGGTGCGGCCCGTGACCATCATCACAGTGGAAACTGTTTTGCTGGAGCATCGTAGCTCCCATCAACAACGGGCACCGTTGCGACGGCGCCAATGGGAGCTTCAAATGACCAAATCTCCTAACACCAAGTCTCTTAACACCAAGTCCTTCTCTGCCAGTCTCCGCGACATCAGCCTGGCGCTCGGCCTTGCCGCCATTGTCTCGCTCGTCTCGACGACCTCGAGCTTCGCCTTCTCGGCCGAGGCGCAGCAGCAGTGCACCGGCGACGCCTTCCGCCTGTGCTCGTCGGAAATCCCCAACATCCCGAAGATCACGGCCTGTATGATGAAGCATCGCTCGGACCTGAGCGTCGGCTGCCGCGCGGTGATGGACAAGGATCTCGCCAAGGGCGCGTCGCGCAAGGTCGCTGACGCCCAGGACAAGCAGTAAGAGCACGCAACACCGTCTCGTTGCGTCGGTTAGCTCCCCTCGCGATACGCCCCGGCGTCAAGCCGGGGCGACGCGGCGGCGTCATGCGGCCGCCAATAAAGCCGTTGCGGCTGAGGGATCGTCGCACTAGCTTCGCCCGCACATTCTTCCGGGTAAGAGGCATTACGCGATGACCAGATTTCTTTTCATTCTTCTCTTGCTGCTCGGCGCGTCGGTCGCATCCGCGCAGCAGCAGCCGGGCCACGATGCCTGCGCGCGCGATGTCACCCGCTTCTGCCGCGCCGTGATGAACAATGGCGATGGCGCTGTGCTCGCCTGCCTCAAGCAGAACCGCACCAAGCTGAGCAAAGGCTGCGACAAGGTGCTGACCGAGCACGGGCAGTAGTGATTCCCGTGGCCCGGATGGAGCGAAGAAACCTACGTGCTGCTCCCCGCCGCGGTCGCGACCACCGGCAGCACCTCGGCGCTCGCACGATCTGGCGTCTCATCCTTCCAGCGCACCGAGCCGAACGGACGCTCCAGCATGCGGCGGATCCGCACCGGCTCGGGACCGATATGGAAATCGATCGCCCGCTGATGCAGCGCGCGTTCGGACTGCGTCGAGCGGTTGCGCTGGCGCAGATAGTCGAACCAGGTCGGGCAATGATAGCGCTCGGTCCACAATTCGGGGTCGGCGATGTCGCGGGCGATCGACCAGCCATAGGCGCCGTTACGTTGCCGTGAGAGCTGCACGTCCTGCATCACGTTGTGGAACGCGCGCGCGTTCTCCTGTGACACGCGGTATTCGATCTCGACCACCAGAGGTCCGCTGCGCCCCGTCAGGGACAGTTTCACCTCGGGATCGGCCAGCACGTCGGCATCCTCGTTGCGGGCACCGACGCGCGGCATCGTCAGCCAGATCCCGAGCAGCGGCGAGATCAGCATCAGGCCGGCGGCGGTCAACAATGCGACCTCGACGCCGGCATAGTCGGTGAGATGGCCCCAGCCCCAAGCGCCGATGGCGATGCCGCCGGAGATCGAGGCCTGGAATGCCGCGAGCGAGCGACCGGCGACCCAGCGCGGCGCCGAGAGCTGCACGCCGATATTGAACAGCGCGATCGCGGCCATCCAGACCGCGCCGGCCAGCACCAGCGCAGTTGCCGTCAGCACCGGCTCCGTGCTCAGGGCAAGGGCAGCCATCGCGAACGCCATCGAGATGGTGCAGGCGCGGATCGCGGCCTCGCCGCTCATGCGCTTGCGCAATTCGTGGATGTTGAGCGCGCCGACCACGGCGCCCATGCCGAAGGCCCCCAGCATGATGCCGTAGGTCTGCGCACCGCCATGCAGGAGGTCGCGCGCGACCAGCGGCATCAGCGCCATGATGGCGCCGCCGATCAGGCCCATCACCAGCGTGCGCAACAGCACGATCTTGATCGGCGGCGAATTGGTGATGTAGCGGAAGCCGGAGACCATGGCGCGGTTGAGCTTTTCCCGCGGCAGGCGCGAGGGCTCGGTGTTGCGCCGCCACAGCAGCAGCACCACCAGCAGCGGCAGATAGAGGATCGCGTTGCAGGCAAACGCCGCTACCGCGCCGAGCGCCGCGACGATGACGCCACCGACTGCGGGCCCAAAACTGCGGGCGATGTTGTAGCTGATGCCGTTCAGCGCGACGGCCGAAGGCAGCGCATCGGGCGGCACCTGTTCGTTGACCGAAGACTGCCACGCCGGGCCGAACAGCGCGTTGCCGCTGCCCACCACGAAGCAGAAGGCGAGCAGCGTCTCCGGGCTGATGAGATTGAACCCGGCCAGCACCGTCAGCGCGGTTGCGCCGGTGAGTGCAATCATCAACGAGACCAGGGTGACGATGCGGCGGTCATACATGTCGGCGATGGCGCCGGCCGGCATCGAGATCAGCATGATCGGCAGCATCAAGGCGGTCTGCACCAGCGCCACCTTGTCCGCCGAGGCCGCCATCTGCGTCATCGCCCAGGCTGCACCCACGCCCTGGATCAGGAGGCCGAGATTGGAGAGCAGGCTGGCGAGCCAGATGCGCCGGAACACGGTGTACCGCAGAGGCGCGGTGATGCCGTCGGCGGCGATTCTCTGGCGGTTCGTCTGCTCGGTCATATCCCCTTCCAAACGTGCTGGCAGAATGGTCTTGGAGTGATCTTGGGCGATTCCGGCAAATTCAGTGATGCCTGCGAAAGTCCTTCGCTGTCCAGTGGTTAGGCCGCTATAAGCGGTGCAAAGAGTTGGGTTGCCGGGAGGAACATATGAAGCTGTCGCGACGGACGATCCTGCAGGGGGCAGGCAGCTTGCCTTTCGCAGTTGCGAGCTTGCGGACGGGCGCATGGGCCCAGACCGCGCCCGCCGCGGCGCCTGGCACCGAGGTGCCGCCGATCCTGTTCGTCCACGGCAATGGCGACTACGACGCGCTCTGGATGACGACCTTGTGGCGGATGGAGTCCAACGGCATCGCGCGCGATCGCATGATGGCGATCAACTTCACCGATCCCAATGCGCGCAGCGACGACACGGTCGAGCAGGCGAACCGTTCCTCGACCGAGGACCAGCGCCGCGAGCTCGCCGCTGCCATTGCCGAGTTGAAGCGCCGCACGGGCGCCTCGCGCGTGGCGCTGGTCGGCAGCTCGCGCGGCGGCTATGCGATCCGCAATGTCATCAAGAACGGCGGCGCCAGCGATGTCAGCCATGCCGTCCTGTGCGGCACACCCAATCACGGCGTGTTCGCGACCGACGACCAGCCCAACAACGAGTTCAACGGCCGTGGCGTATTCCTGCGCGGCCTGAACGAGGGCGAGAGCGAGGTGACGCCGGGTGTCGCCTTCCTCACCTTGCGCAGCGACGGCATGGACAAATACGCCCAGGCCGACGGTCGCTTTATCGGCAAGCCGGGCACGCCGACCGGCGTCACCAATGAAGGGCCGGAGCTGAAGGGCGCCACCAATCTCGTGCTCGGCGCACTCGATCATCGCGAAGTGGCGTTCCATCCGCGCGCCTTCCGCGAGATCTACAAATTCATCGCGGGACGCGAGCCCGCGCGAATTGCGATCGTCCCGGAGCCAAGCGTTCGGCTCAGCGGCCTCATCACGGGGACGCCCGGCGGCGTGCCGACCAATCGCCCGGTGGCGGGCGCAACCGTCGATGTCTTCCGCGTCGACCCTGAAACCGGAGAGCGCAAGGGCGGTGCGCTGCACAGCGCGAAGACCGGCGCCGACGGCCGCTGGGGGCCAGCGCAGGTCGATCCCGCCTGGTCGCTCGAATTCGTCCTGGCATCGCCCGAGATGCCGACGACGCATATCTACCGCTCGCCGTTCCCACGCTCATCCGACGTCGTGCATTTGCGCGCCGCGCGCCCGCTGGGGCCGGCCGACAAGGACGCAGGAGCTGTCGTGATCATGTCGCGGCCGAGGGGCTATTTCGGCCTGCCGCGGGACGTGGTGCTGTTCGACGGCAAGGAGCCGGCCGACGTCAAGCCGGGCGTGCCCACGGATGCGGCAGCAACCCTGCGGCTTCCCGCCAGCGAGGTTGGGCGTAACATCGTGGCCGAGTTCGGCGAAGAACGAATTGTGGCGCGCGCCTGGCCGGCCCAGGAGAACAGGATTGCGGTCGCCGAGCTGACTTATTAGCTATTTTGCCTGCGTCACATCTCTCGGGAGAGAGCCATGAATATCGCCAGCGTGCGTAGGCCCATCATCCCCCCGGCTCCCCCGCGTGCGCCCGACGACATGTCGTTCTTCGGCCGGCTTGCCGTGATCCGGCGCAACATGATCGCGACGTGGGGGCAGCCTGCTTACGAGGAAGAGGTCATCAAGGGCCGCTTCTTCCTTCGCAACAGCTTCATCCTGAATCAGCCGGATGCGATCCGGCACGTCCTGCTCAACAATTACGAGAACTATACGCGCACGCCGGCGGGCATCCGCATGCTGCGCCCGGTGCTCGGCGACGGGCTTCTGATCGCGGAAGGACACTCCTGGACGTTCCAGCGCCGGACGCTCGCGCCGGCCTTCACGCCGCGCGCCACCGCCAACCTCGTGCCGCACATGACGGCGGTGCTCGACGAGACCATCGCGAAGCTCGATACGCAGACGGGCGCGCCGGTCGATCTGCGCGAAATCATGCAGCGCATGACGCTGGAGATCGCGGGGCGCACGATGTTCTCGTTCGGCATGGACCGGCATGGCGCGACCCTGCGCAATTTCATTATGGAGTATGCGTCCCGGCTGGGACGGCCCTACTTCCTCGACATGCTGCTGCCGGTGTCGTGGCCGAGCCCGATGGATTTTGCCCGCGCCCGTTTCCGCAAGCGCTGGACCGAGTTCGTCGCGATGCTGATCGCCGAGCGGCGCGCTGCCGGCAAGAAGGACGGCGCGCCGCCGCGCGATCTGTTCGATCTCATGGACGCGGCGCGCGATCCGGAAACCGGCAAGGGCTTTTCCGACGAGCAGCTCGTCGACGAGGTCGCGACCATGATCCTGGCGGGTCACGAGACCACCGCAACGGCGTTGTTCTGGGCGCTCTATCTGCTCGCGCTCGATCCGGAGACGCAGGAGGAGGTGGCGTCCGAGACAAGCGGCGAGCATCTCGACAGCATGGCCGACATCGATCGCCAGAAATTCACCCGCGCGGTGATCGACGAGACCATGCGGCTCTATCCTCCCGCCTTCCTGGTCGCGCGCGCCGCACGCGAAAAGGACAATGCGGCAGGCGTCGAGATCAGCAAGGGCGACATCATCATGATCGCGCCCTGGCTTCTGCACCGTCACGAGAAGCTGTGGGATCAGCCGAACGCGTTCATTCCAAAGCGCTTCATGTCGACGGAGGCGCCCGATCGCTTCGCCTATCTGCCGTTCGGCGCAGGTCCGCGCGTCTGCATTGGCGCGCCGTTTGCGCAAGCCGAATCCGTGCTGGCGCTGGCTCGGCTGATCGGCGCGTTCCGTGTCGAGCTCGCCGATCAGGCGAATCCCGTGATCCCGCTCGGCGTCGTCACGACCCAGCCGGACCACTCACCTATGTTCCGTATCACCCGTCGGTGACAGGCGATTGCCTGGCCGATGGCGTGATTCAACCAGCAGAGTCCCGCCATGAGCGACATCCAGGCCCAGTTCTCCGTTCTGAAGCAGACCGCTGACACGAAGGTGGTCGATGCGATTGCGCGTCTGATCGAGGACGGCGAAGATCACGAGCTCAACCGCGTCAATGTCCTCGATTTCGCCTCGCAACATGCCGTCGACGAAGAGCACGCGATCTCGGCCTTCCTGCACGCGGCGCGGCTCGGGTTGTTCGATCTCGGCTGGAACGTGCTGTGTCCGGGCTGCGGCGGCGTGCTCGGCGCGCACACCACGTTGAAGGCGCTCAAGCCCGACGACTATCACTGCGCGCTCTGCGCTTGCGGCTACAAGGCCTCCGTCGACGATCAGGTCGAGGTGTCCTTCACCGTGAATCCGCGCGTGCGGCGCATCGCGGCGCACGACCCCGACACGCTGCCGGTGTGGGAGTATTTCAAGCAGGTGTTCTGGAGCTCCGGCGTCGACTTCAACAAGGACTCATTCGCGACGCTGGCGAACGAGGTGACGCTGGATACGATGGAGTTGCCGGCCGGCGAGAAGGCGACCATGTCGCTGCAGCTGCCTGGTGACTTCGTCATCATCTTCGAACCGGTCACGCACGCCGCCCATTTCATCGACGTCCAGGGCGAGCCGACCAGGGATCGCCAGCAGCTCGCCATCATGTACAACAAGGTGCAGGCCCCGACGGGGACCACGACCATGCGGCCGGGTCCGCTGCGGCTATCGCTGGAGAACCAGGCCGGCGTGCGCGTGCTGCCGTCGGTGTTCATCGCGGCCGAGGCGCTCCATCATCTAATCGGCAAGCGCAAGCCGTTCCTCACCGCCAAGCGGATGCTGTCGAACCAGACCTTTCGGGATGTGTTCAAGGCGGACAATCTCAGTCTCGACCAGCGGCTCCAGATCACGTCGCTGACCTTCCTGTTCACCGATCTGAAGGGCTCGACGGCGCTCTACGAGCGCGTCGGCGACCTCGCCGCCTTCGATCTGGTGCGCGCGCATTTCCATGCGCTGCTCGAGATCATCTCCTCCGAGAAGGGCGCGGTGGTGAAGACGATCGGCGATGCCGTGATGGCGACCTTCGTCCGCCCCGAGCATGCCATCGTCGCGGGCCTGCGGATGCGTGCGGCGATGGACCAGCTCAACAAGCGGCGCGGCACTGATGATCTCATCGTCAAGATCGGCATCCATGAAGGTCCCTGCCTCGCGGTGATGCTCAACGAGCGGCAGGATTATTTTGGCCAAACGGTCAACATCGCCGCCCGCGTGCAGAGCCTGTCGACCGCGCAGGAGATCCACATCACCGGCCCGGTGCTCGATGCGCCCGCGGTTGCAGAGGTGCTGGAGCAGCGCGCGATCAAGCCGATCCAGAAACAGGCGGCGCTGCGCGGCATCGCCGACAAGATGGTGGTGTACGAGATCCCGTGAGCCTCAGGCGGTCATTCCGGGGCGATGCGCAGCATCGAACCCGGAATCTCGAGAGTTCGTGCTCTGCGCGCACACGGAATGACCGTGAACAGATTGCCGAAACGTAATGCAGCGCGCGGAACTGACGCACGTTGCGCCGGTTGAGTTTCCTGCTCATATAATGCTGGTAACGGCCGCGCCTCGCGGCTGTATCGATTTCGGTAGGATCTTATGCTCGACGGCCTGCGCCAATTCATCGCCGACATTGTCGCCCCCAATGACCAGAACCGCACGTTCGGCGACAGCGATTATCGGTTGGCGGCCACCGCGCTGCTGGTCCACGTAATCTCGCTCGACGGCCAGCCGAGCGCGGCCGAGCAGCGCAAGCTGCACAGCCTGATCGAAAGCCATTTTAAGCTCGATCGCGGCACTGCGGATCGTCTGATTGCGGACGCCACCCAGGTCGAGGGCGAGGCGGTGGACCTCTATCACTTCACCAGCGTCATCATGCGCTCGCTCGACGAGGAGGGTCGCAAGCGCATCGTCCGGATGATGTGGGAGCTGGTCTATGCCGACGGCCAGGTCTCCGAATTCGAAGACAACGTCGTCTGGCGCGCCTCCGACCTGCTCGGGATTTCCCAGCGCGACCGGATCGACCTGAAGCATACGGTGGCCGAGCGCGCCGGTGGTCAGGTGACGGACAGCGCCGTCGGCGGCTGATCCGCGCAAACCGGCGGATGGCCGGTTGTGCGGATCACATGACGAAACTTTAATGTAGCTGCCGGCCGTCCGGCTCCGGATTCGTCCGTAAAAACCCGGCTTTCCTGCTCCTCTTGACGCCCGCTCAGGCGGCCATGCGGCCGACGCCGCTTGCCTGTCGCGCACGGCTTATGCTCTCGTTCCGTCATTGCGGGGCCAAAAACTTCAATTCAAGAGACTTCGATCGTGGCTGAGCGGGTAACGTTGATCACCGGTGCTTCGGCGGGCATAGGTGCGGAGCTGGCGCGCGTGTTTGCCGCCAATGGACATCGCCTCGCATTGACGGCGCGGCGCGCGGATCGATTGGAGGCGCTCGCGAACGAGCTCGCCGCCAAAGGCGGCAAGAAGCCGATCATGATCGCCTGCGATCTCCAGGACCTGGACGCCGGCGAGACGATCGCGGCGGCGCTGGCCGCTGAAGGCGTCGAGCTCGACCACCTCGTCAACAATGCTGGTTTCGGCGTGTTCGGCGACGCCATCGAGCGCGATCGCGACGAGCAGATCGGGATTGTCGATGTCAACGTGCGGGCTCTGACCGATTTGTCGCTGCGCTTCGCCGATCAACTCATCAGGAACAAGGGCGGTCTTCTCAATGTCGGCTCGGTCGCGGGCTTCCTGCCCGGCCCCGGCATGGCCGTCTATTACGCGTCCAAGGCCTACGTGATTTCCTTCACCGAAGCGCTGCGGGCCGAGCTCGCGCCGCGCGGCGTTCGGGTCACCGTGCTTTGCCCGGGTCCCGTGCCCACCGAATTCCAGGCGCGCGCCGGCGTCGGCTCCGGACATGATACGGCCCTTCTCAATGTTTCAGCCGCCGCTGTCGCGCAGGAGGCCTATCGTGGCTTGATGGCCAACAAACGGGCAGTGCTGCCTGGTCTGGGCATCAAGATTGTGCCATTTGCCCTGCGCTTCTTCCCGCGGGGCTTCATCCTGGCCGCCACCAGCCGATTCCAGAGGCAGAGGCATTAGATCTCGAAGCTCCCGTATTGGCCCGGAGCTTGCTTCGGTTTCGTTGTGTGCGCGAACTCACACGAAATTAACGATCGCTTAGTTATGCTGGCGGTCTGAACCGATAGCATTCGCAAAGGCCATGTCGTTACGGACGGACAGGTTTGGTAGCGCAGAGGTGGTGCCCTTCCCGAGGAGGACGCCAGGCGCCGTCGCCTCCGAAACCCAATTGCCGGTTCTGATCATCCTGCACCAGGAATCCTCGACGCCGGGCCGTGTCGGCAATGCGCTGCGTGCGCTTGGCCATCGTCTCGACATCCGCCGTCCCCGCTTCGGCGATCCCCTGCCCGAGACGCTCGATCAGCATGCCGGCGCCGTGGTCTTTGGCGGTCCGATGAGCGCCAATGATTCCGACGACTATATTCGCCGCGAGATCGACTGGATCGAAATTCCGCTCCGCGAGCAGCGGCCGTTCCTCGGCATCTGCCTTGGTGCCCAGATGCTGGCGATGCAGCTCGGCGCCCGCGTCGCGCCGCATGCCGATGCGCTGACCCAGATCGGCTACTACCCGATCCGGCCCACAGCCGCGGGCCACGCGCTCTGCCCGGCCTGGCCGGCCCAGGTCTATCACTGGCATCGCGAGGGATTCGAGCTGCCTGTCGGCGCCGAGCTGCTCGCAGAAGGCGACGATTTTCCGGTGCAGGCGTTCCGCGCCGGCAATGCCTTCGGCGTGCAGTTTCATCCTGACGTGACCTACGCGATGATGCATCGCTGGACCACGCGCGGCTATGACGGCTTCAGTGCGCCCGGTGCGCGGCAGCGACATCATCATTTCGCCGATCGTGCCGTATACGATGTCGCAGAGCGTGCCTGGCTCGACCATTTCATCGACGGCTGGCTGACGCGCCGGCCGGTGCTGGCGCAAGCCGCCGAGTAATCGCGTGCTCGCGCAGGTTCTCGCAGGTTCTTGGCGCAGGTCCTTGGCGCAAGTCTCTGCCTCTTTCCTGGATATGCTAGGCTCACCGCCAACGAGCGCGCGAACGCGCCGGAAAGCAAAGGGAGAGCGTCATGGCCTACGAGCACATTCTCTATGAGGTGAGCGACAAGATCGCGACCATCACGCTCAACCGTCCCGATCGCATGAATGCGTGGACGCCGACCATGGAGCGCGACGTGCGCCATGCGATGGAAGCGTCAAACGCCGATGACGATGTCCGCGTCATCGTGCTGACCGGCGCGGGCCGCGCCTTCTGCGCCGGCGCCGACATGGATGCGCTGAAGGGGCTCGACCCCGATGACGTCCGGCGCGCGTCGAACCTGCCGCCGTTCGACATGAACCGGCGTCCGGACTGGCAGACGCGCTACGGGTTCTATCCGTCGATCAAGAAGCCTGTGATCGCCATGCTCAACGGCGCCACGGCCGGCATTGGGCTGGTGCACGCGCTCTATTGCGACCTGCGCTTTGCCGCCGACAACACGGTGTTCACGACGGCCTTCGCGCGGCGCGGCCTGATTGCCGAGCACGGCATCAGCTGGATGCTGCCGCGCATCGTCGGTCACGCCAACGCGATGGATCTGCTGCTCTCGGCGAGGCGCGTGCCGAGCGACGAGGCGTTGCGGATCGGCCTGGTGAACCGGCTCTGCCCGCCTGACAAGCTCCGCGAGGAGACCTATGCCTATGCGCGCGATCTCGCCGATTTCGTCTCGCCGAGCGCGATGGCCGTGATCAAGCGCCAGCTCTACGAGGTGCCGTTCCAGACGCTGGCGGAGGCAACGATCGAAGCCAACCGGGAGATGATGGTGGCGCTCGCCGGCAGCGATTTCCGGGAAGGCGTGGCGAGCTTCATGGAGAAGCGGCCGCCGAGGTTTACGGGGAGGTAGGGGGATTTCGGAGGGAGCCCGCCTTCGCCCTGCGGGCTTCGGCGAGGCAGCCTTCGCTCACTTCGCTGCGAGAGACTTCCCAAGGCTTGCCTAACCGTAGCTCGCGAAGCGAGCGAAGGCTGGTGGAGCCAGGCGGGATCGAACCGCCGACCTCGTCATTGCGAACGACGCGCTCTCCCAGCTGAGCTATGGCCCCTTTGTTGGCCGCTCTGGTAAACGCGACCGACAACCGGGCGCCATTTAAGTCCCCGCCAAGGTCAAGTCAAGGACGGGTGTCACCCGGTTTTAGCCATTCGGGGCGCGGACTTCCCTTGTTTGGGCGGGGGGGAACCGATATCTAGCAAAAGGCGTCAATCCCGACCGCAGCCAACGTTTTCAAAAGCCAGAGGCTTCAAAAGCCATGCGTGCCGTTCTCGACATCGTCATCATCGTGCTCGACCTCTACGTCTGGCTGCTGATCGCCTCCGCGATCCTGTCCTGGCTGATCGCCTTCAACGTCGTGAACACGCGCAACCAGTTCGTGTCGGCGGTGGCCGAGTTCCTGTACCGGATCACCGAGCCGGTGCTGGCGCCGATTCGCAACTTCCTACCCAGTCTCGGCGGTCTCGACATCTCGCCGATCATCCTGATCCTGCTCATCATGTTCATCGAGCGGGTGATCCTGTACTACATCTACCCGAACGTGATCTGAGCGGGCTGGAGCCCTTGGTTGCGAACGAAAGTTTGTAAGGAACCCTGGCGTTACTCGGCCGCAGGAATCAGCATCGCGCTGCGGGTGACGCCGCGCGGCGGTCGCGACGGCATCGACGGAATCGAGCAGCTGGCCGACGGCCGCAGCGTGCTCAAGGTGCGGGTGCGCGCCATCGCCGATGGCGGCGAGGCCAACAAGGCCGTTTTGGTCCTGCTGGCGAAATCGCTGGGCGTCCCCAAGGCCGGCGTAAAGCTCCTGTCCGGAGCTACCTCGCGGCTGAAGCAGATCGCGGTCGACGGCGATCCGGCACGGCTCGGCGAAGCCCTGCGCCAGCTCGTCTCGGCCCAATCGAAAGACTGAGGGAACTGACATGACCGCCAAGATTATCGATGGAAAAGTCATCGCCGCGGAACTTCGGGCCCGCGTCGCCGACGAGGTCGCCCGCGTCAGGCGCGAGCACAATCTGGTGCCGGGACTGGCGGTCGTGCTGGTCGGCAGCGACCCCGCCAGCGAGGTTTATGTCCGCTCCAAGCACACCCAGACCCAGGCCGCTGGCATGGCCTCGTTCGAGCACAAGCTGCCGGCCGACGTCTCGCAGGCGGAGCTTCTGGCGCTGGTCGCAAAGCTCAACCGCGATCCGGCCGTGCACGGCATTCTGGTGCAACTGCCGCTGCCGAAGGGGCTGAACACCGAAGCGGTCGTCAACGCCATCGACCCTGCCAAGGACGTCGACGGGCTGCATCCGAACAATGCCGGCCGGCTCGCCGGTGGTTTCGAAGCGCTGTCGCCCTGCACGCCGCTCGGCTGCATCATCCTGACCAAGAGCGTGCACGCCTCGCTGGAAGGCATGAACGCCATCGTCATCGGCCGCTCCAATCTGGTCGGCCGCCCGCTGGTGCAATTGCTGCTGAACGAGAACGCCACGGTGACGATCGCGCATTCGCGCTCGCGCGACCTGCCCGGCCTCGTGAAGCAGGCCGATCTCGTCTATGCCGCGGTCGGAAGACCTGAGATGGTGCGCGGCGACTGGCTCAAGCCGGGTGCGACCGTGATCGACGTTGGCATCAACCGCATACCCAAAGAAAACGGCAAGACGCGCCTCGTCGGCGACGTCGCCTATCAGGAAGCGCTTGGTGTTGCTGGCGCGATTACGCCGGTGCCGGGCGGCGTCGGTCAGATGACGGTGGCGTGCCTGCTGGTCAACACGCTGCGCGCGGCCTGTGCGATCGCCGAGCTACCGAAGCCGGCGGTGTAGCCAAACTCTCGTGCCCCGGACGCAGCGCAGCGTGAAACGATGCGCTGCAGAGCCGGGGCCTAGCGGCAGCATGGGTCCCGGCCCTGCGACGCGTCACACCGGACGATGCTACGCATCGCCGGGACATGCCGCATCGCGTCCGGGACACCAAAGCTCAGCCCTTCTTCTTCTTCTTCTCGCGATCCATGCCTTCGAGGATCAGCTTGTGCGCGTCCTCCGGACCGCCCCAGCGCAGGATCTTGACCCATTTGCCCTTCTCGAGATCCTTGTAGTGCTCGAAGAAGTGCTGGATCTGCTGCAGCGTGATGTCGGGCAGGTCGGAGTACGACTTCACCTTGTCGTAGCGCTGCGTCAGCTTCGACGACGGCACCGCCAGAATCTTCTCGTCGCCGCCGGCTTCGTCTTCCATGAACAGCACGCCGACCGGGCGCACGCTCATGACCGCGCCGGGAATGATAGCGCGGGTGTTGATGATCAGGACGTCGCAGGGGTCGCCGTCATCCGACAAGGTGTGCGGGATGAAGCCGTAGTTACCGGGGTAACGCATCGGCGTGTAGAGGAAGCGGTCGACCACCAGCGTGCCGGCCTCCTTGTCCATCTCGTATTTGATCGGTTCGCCGCCCACGGGGACTTCGATGAGGACGTTGACTTCGTGAGGTACGTTCTTCCCGATCGAGATCGCATCGATACGCATTCAAGGCTCCGTTATTGCCGAGGATAAATCGCGCCCGGCAGCGATTTGGCGCTGTCATACGCGGGCTTGGCCCGCTGATCCATCGCGTTTTTGTGAAATAATGAATCCGGAAATCACCGGCTCAAAGGCAACGGTATCGACGGAAGGGAAACGCTGCCGCTGAGCTTTCAGCAGCTCAATTGGTCCAAGCGAAGGCAACCTTGTCGAGCGACTTCGGCCCGAACCGCTCCGAGGAGCGGGCCACCATACGGCCCCCCAGCGCCCGGTAGAACTCGGTCGCCGGGTCGTTGTCCGAGAGCGCCCAGACCACCATGCTCTTCAGCCCGCTCTGCATCAGGTCGCGGCGGGCGGAGGCGAACAGGCGGCGGCCGAAGCCGAGGCCCTGGAATTCGGGGCGCAGGTACAGCTCGTAGATCTCGCCGTCGAAATGCAGGCTGCGGGCGCGGTTGCGGCCGTAATTGGCGTAGCCCGCGATCTTGTCGCCGAACACCAGCACGCTGACGCGGCTGCCCTTGCGGATCGCGCTGTCCCACCATTGCGGGCCGCGGCGGTTGATGAGCTTTTCCAGCTCGGCGCCGGGAATGATGCCCTGATAGGCGGAGCGCCAGGCTTCGTCATGAGTAGACGCCACCGCAGTTGCATCTGCAGCTTTGGCCGGCCGGACCTCGATCAGGGTTGTGCTCATGGGCGCAATCAAACCAAGTCGCCGCGCCGGCGGCAAGACCTATCGTTAATTATCGGTTAACGTGTGGACTTTGTGCATCAGTATCTGAACCATGTTGTACCGAAAAAAGACAGGACGCCGACTCGAATGGCACCGGCGTGCCGTGTGTCGGTGCAAAACTCCCTCTGCGGCAACGAATGAAGGGCGAGGGCCACGCAGAAAGTCCGCCCATAGTGATTCGTTCCTACTAGTGTGGCTGTCGCTGTTCGTGCTCGCCCTCGGCCATTCATGCGGCTTCTCAACATCTTCGCGCTTCTGACTCTGCTGGCCTTGCTGACTGCGCCGCCTCTGTGCGCTCAGGTCACGTTTGGCCCATCGGGCGAGGAGGGCGAACCGTTTCGCCGACAAGAGTGGCGGGTGCCGTCGCCGGATACCGACATTGCTGCGCGTGCCCTGCTGTTTCGCCCTGCCGGGGCAGGTCCGTTCCGGCTGGCGGTCGTCGCACACGCCTCGACGCAGAATGGCTTGCGTCGAGCGCAAATGGCGCAGCCGGAATATCGTCCGCTCGCCGCCTATCTCGTCGGGCGCGGTTTTGCCGTGCTGGTGCCGGAGCGGCTGGGCCATGGCGCGACCGGCGGCCGCTATGTCGAGGACCAGGGCGGATGTGACGAGGCGGACTATGCGCGTTCGGGCCGTGCAACGGCCGAGGAAATCCGGCTCGCGCTGGAGTTCTTGCGAAAGCAGGATTTTATCCGCAAGGAGGCCGCCATCGTGATCGGCCATTCCGCCGGCGGCTGGGGTGCGCTGGCGCTGGCCGATGCCGATCCGAAGGCGATCGCCGCGATCACAGTATTTGCGCCAGGGCGCGGCGGCCATGCCAATGATGAGCCGAACCGGATCTGCGCGCCACACACGCTTCTTGCCGCCGCTGCAGAGTTCGGCAAGGGCGCGCGCATTCCTGTCACATGGCTCGTTGTAACCAATGACAGCTATTTTTCGCCGGCGTTTTCAAAGGGCCTGGCCGACGCATTTCGCGGCAGCGGCGGCAAAGTCGACTTCCACACCTTGCCGGCCGCCGGCAGCGAGGGGCACTGGATGATCGAAAGTGAGGCCGGCGTCAAAGCCGCGAGCGGGGAGCTCGTGGGTGCGCTGAATAAGGGCAGGCCAACCGCGACCAAGAAGCCATGACGCTGTATTTCCTGGTCAAATTTCTCCATGTGCTCGGCGCCATCGTCATCCTCGGCACCGGAACCGGCATCGCCTTCTTCATGCTGATGGCGCATCGCACCGACGATGCGGAGTTCATCGCGCGCACCGCTTCGGTCGTCGTCATCGCGGACGCAATCTTCACACTGTCGGCCGTGCTCCTCCAGCCGATCACGGGCGGCTTGCTGATGATGCTCTCGGCGACGTCGATCACCGAGCGCTGGCTGCTCGCCTCGCTCGTGTTGTATGCCGTCGCCGGCCTGTTCTGGATCCCTGTCGTCTTGATGCAGATCGAGATGCGCGATCTCGCGCGAAAGGCCGCGGAGCAGCACAAGGCGCTGCCACAACGATACTTCGTCCTGTTTCGCCGCTGGTTCGCGTTCGGCTTCCCCGGCTTCGGCGCGACGATGCTGATCCTCTGGCTGATGATTGCAAAGCCGTTTTGAGAGCCGTGATGAACCAGCGAACCATTCTGGTGCTCGGCGCCTCCGGCCTGATCGGCCGCTTCGTTACGGACGATCTTCGCTCGCGTGGCTTTCGCGCGCTTGGCGTGGCGCGCAGCCTGTCGCCGGCGCAGAAGACGAGCGCGCTAGATATCGAGCTGCCGATCCTCTCGTTCGACGCGCCTGCGTTCACACGGCTATTGCGCGAGCATGCGGTGGATGTCGTCGTAAACTGTCTCGGCGTGCTCCAGGACGGCCCCGGCAGCGACACAGGTGCCGTGCATCGCGATTTCGTCGCGCGCCTGCTTACGGCGATCACCGACAGCGGCCGCGCGATCCGGCTGGTGCACATCTCGATCCCCGGAGCGGCCGAAGCCGATCGCACCGCCTTCGCAACGACCAAGCGCGAGGCCGAGCGCCTGATCGCGGCCTCAGGCATTACGCACGCCATCCTGCGGCCCGGCTTCGTAATCGCACCGTCCGCTTATGGCGGCAGCGCCATGCTCCGCGCGCTCGCTGCCTTCCCACTCAACCTGCCCGACAAGGAGATGGCGACGTCGTTCCAGCCCGTTTCCATCGAGGATATTTCGGCCACCATCGCCTGGCTCACCGCGCGCGACATCGACGATGCCTCTGTAAAAGCCGCGAGCTGGGATCTGATGCAGGCTGAGCCGGTCACCATGGCCGGCGTCATCAAACAGTTCCGCCTTGCGTTCGGCACGGCCGGGTGGCCGCATGTCGCGATGCCGTCCTTCATGCTCGATCTTGGCGCTAAGATCGGCGATCTCGCCAATTATCTCGGCTGGATGCCGCCGATGCGCTCCACGGCCATCGCCGAGCTGCGCCGCGGCGTGCGAGGTGATCCCTCGGCATGGATCGCCGCCACGGGCATCGCACCGAAGACGCTGGTCGATATGATTGGTCGTCATCCCGCGACCGTCCAGGACAAATGGTTCGCGCGGCTATTCCTGGTCAAGGCGCTGATCTTCGCCAGCCTCGTCATGTTCTGGCTCGTCTCCGGCTTCATCGCGCTGTTCGTGTCCTACCGTGCCGCCGCCGGCATCCTGACGGCGCACGACTTCCCGGCCGCGCTGGTCGATCCCATCACCATCGGCACCAGCCTGATGGACATGAGCATTGGCGCGATGATTGCCTTTCGCCGCACCGCGGCGACCGGGCTCGTTGCTGGCATCGTCGCCTCGCTCGGCTATATGTTCGGTGCGGCGGTGCTGACGCCCGATCTCTGGATCGAACCGCTCGGCGCGCTGGTGAAGACGGGGCCGGCGATCGTGCTGATGTTAGTGGCGCTCTTGACGCTGGATAATCGCTGATGAGCAAATGGCCCGATGACGACGTGATCCTGTTCGACGGCGTCTGCGTCTTCTGCTCGCGCTGGGTCCGCTTCGTCGCGCAGCGCGACATGGCGAAGCGGTTTCGCTTCACGCCGATCCAGTCGGAGTATGGAGCCCGGCTCGCGCGGGCGTTCGGCATCGATCCCGATGATCCCGACACCAATGCCGTGGTTCATGGCGGTGAGGTGTACATGAAGTCGGATGCTGCACTGACGGTATTGTCTCTGCTTCCCCGCTGGAGTTGGGTGCGCGTGCTGTTCGCCGTAGCGAAGCCGCTGCGGGACCCCGTGTACAGCCTCATCGCGCGCAACCGCTATCGCATCTTGGGCAAGTATGACGCGTGTTTCGTGCCTGATGCAGATTTGCGGGCGCGAGTGATCGAGTGACGCGACAGCGGCGCCACAAGATTGGTGTCGTCCCGGCGAACGCCGGGACCCATAACCACAGGACGAAGTTTGGCGAAGACTGGAAGTTAGGGTCAATCCGCGGTACGCGCACCACGCGTGACTGAAAGATCACGCGGTATGGGTCCCGGCGTTCGCCGGGACGACATTGGTGGGGAGGTTAGCGCTTCCCGATTGCCGCCAGCACTTCCGTCGCCGCCCGTTCCCCGCTGTCCCGCGCCCCATGCGCGGTCGTGAAGAAGGTTGGCGATGTCGCCTCGCCGGCGAAGAACAGCCGGCCATCGACCGGCGCGGCCAGCACGGCGCGATCCCCGGCGTGGCCGGGCAGCGCATGCGAATAGGAGCCTCGCGCGAACGGATCATGTGCCCAGCGCGACTCGTACAGCGGCTTCAGCTTGCGGCGGATGTCGTTGCCGAGAAAGCCGGCGATCTCGTCGATGCTATGCGCGGCGATGGCGCCGTCGCCGGAATCTTCCAGCGCGCGGGCGAAGCTGCCGCCGAAGAAGCCTTCGATGCAGGGCTGACCGAACGGGCGGATATGGTAGGTGCCCATCGCGGTGCGCATGGTGGCGCCGCGCAAGTTTGCTTCCTTGGGAAAGGCTTCGGCGTCCTCGAGCGCGAGCGTCACCTTGTCGTCGACGCCGAGCGGCAGGCCCGCTGCCGCGTCGACCTTGGACCGTAACGGCGGCGAAAAGCGGATCGTCTCATCGGCGATGAGATTGGTCGGCACCGTGACGATCACCTTGTCCGCGGTCAGCGTCCCCTGCGAGGTTTCGAGGCGGACCCGCGGGCCGGAATGATCGATCAGCGCGACGTTGCAGTTCAACGCCACCGGGCAGGGCGCGCCATAGGCCGTCACAAGCGCGCCATAACCGCGGCGGACGCGCCAGTTGAGACCAGAATCCTCATAGGCGTCCCAGTCCAGCGTCGACATGTCCTCGAGTTCGCAGCCGTTGATATAGGTCGAGATCGCGTCGATCATGGGATTCCAGCGATTGTCCGCCTCGAGGCTCCGACTCGCAGGCTCATCCTTGCCCTTCTGCGCTGCTTCCCAGAGGCGCTCATAGAACGCGTCCATCGCGCGCATGAAATCGTCGCGCTCGCTTTGCGGAAACGCGTTGCCATAGGCGCGCTCGCGCCAGGGCGGCAGGTCCTTGTTGAGCTCGAAACCGAGCCGCTGCGCGATCGAAACGAAGGAGTTCTTGTCCGCCGAGTGCAGCCAGCCGCAGCCGACGTCGAAGGTCACGTCAGGTGAGGCCTGTACGGTCCAGGCGCGGCCGCCGAGCCTGTTCCGTGCCTCCAGCACGATCGCGGAGAGACCGGAGCCCGCAAGCGCGTGTGCAGCGCCGAGGCCGGCGGCACCGGCGCCGACGATCGCGACGTCCACGGAGGAGGGGAGGGAGGTCATGGGCGGGCTCTAGCACGTTCGTTGGGTGTGCTGAAGCCGGACGGGTAAACGCTTTTGTAGGGCGGGCAAAGGCGCTCTTGCGCCGTGCCCACCATCGTCCATAGGTGGGCACGCTTGCGCTTTGCCCACCCTACGGCACTACGGAGAACGGTGGCCTTACGCCACCGCTTCCTTGGCCTTCTCCGCGCGCTTGCGCTCGTTCGGGTCGAGGTGCTTCTTGCGCAGGCGGATCGACTTCGGGGTGACCTCGACGAGCTCGTCGTCCTCGATATAGGCGAGCGCCTTTTCCAGCGTCATGCGGATCGGCGGGGTCAGGCGCACGGCTTCGTCCTTCGAGGTCGTGCGGATGTTGGTGAGCTGCTTGCCCTTGAGCACGTTGATCTCGAGATCGTTGTCGCGGGTGTGCTCTCCGACGATCATGCCCTTGTAGACCTTCCAGCCGGGCTCGATCATCATCGGGCCGCGGTCTTCCAGCTTGAACATGGCGTAGGCCACCGCGTCGCCCTGGTCGTTTGAGATCAGGACGCCGTTGCGGCGGCCCTGGATCTCGCCCTTGTACGGGGCGTAGCCGTGGAACAGGCGGTTCATGATCGCGGTGCCGCGGGTGTCGGTGAGCAGCTCGCCCTGGTAGCCGATCAACCCACGGGTCGGCGCGTAGAACACCAGGCGCTGACGATTGCCGCCCGAGGGCTTCATCTCGATCAGCTCGGACTTGCGCTCGCTCATCTTCTGCACGACGACGCCGGAATGCTCCTCGTCGACGTCGATCACGACTTCCTCGATCGGCTCCAGGGTGGCGCCGGTGGCTTCGTCCTTCTGGAACACGACGCGCGGGCGCGACACCGAGAGCTCAAAACCCTCGCGGCGCATGGTCTCGATCAGGATCGCGAGCTGCAATTCGCCGCGGCCCGAGACTTCCATCGCGTCCTTGTCGGAGGCTTCGACGACGCGCAGCGCGACGTTGCCTTCGGCCTCGCGGAGCAGACGGTCGCGGATCATGCGGCTCGTCACCTTGTCGCCTTCAGTGCCGGCGAGCGGGGAGTTGTTGACGATGAACGACATCGACACGGTCGGCGGATCGATCGGCTGCGCCGGCAGCGGCACTTCGACGGTCGGATCGCAGAAGGTGTCGGCGACGGTGCCCTTGGTCAGGCCGGCAATGGCGACGATGTCGCCGGCTTCGGCTTCCTCGAGCGGCGTGCGCTCGAGACCGCGGAACGCCAGGATCTTGGTGATGCGCCCGGATTCGACCAGCTTGCCCTCGGCGTTGAGCACCTTGACCTGCTGGTTCGGCTTGAGGATGCCGGACGAGATGCGGCCGGTGATGATGCGGCCGAGATAGGGGTTGGCCTCCAGGATGGTGCCGATCATCCGGAACGGACCTTCCTCGACCTTCGGCGGCGCGACGTGACGCAGGATCAGGTCGAACAGCGGCTCCATGCCCTTGTCCTTCGGACCCTCCGGGCTGTCAGCCATCCAGCCCTGCTTGGCCGACCCGTAGAGGATCGGGAAGTCGAGCTGTTCCTCGCTGGCGTCGAGCGCGGCGAACAGGTCGAACACCTCGTTGATGACTTCGGTCGGGCGCGCGTCGGGGCGGTCGACCTTGTTGATGACGACGATTGGCTTGAGGCCGACCTTGAGCGCCTTGGAGACCACGAACTTGGTCTGCGGCAGCGGGCCTTCAGCGGCGTCCACCAGAACCAGGGCGCCGTCCACCATGTTCAGGATGCGCTCGACCTCGCCGCCGAAATCGGCGTGGCCGGGGGTGTCGACGATGTTGATGCGGGTGTCCTTCCACTGCACCGAGGCCGCCTTGGCCAGGATGGTGATGCCGCGCTCGCGCTCCAGGTCGTTGGAGTCCATGGCGCGATCGGTCACCTTCTGGTTCTCGCGGAACGTGCCGGACTGCTGGAGGAGTTTGTCGACCAGGGTCGTCTTGCCGTGGTCGACGTGAGCGATGATGGCGACGTTACGGAGGTTCATGAGTGAGCTTCTTTGGTTCGAACAATGGGTTAAGCGCGATCTCGCCGGTCGGACCGGGACCTCTTCTCGAAACAACGCTGGAAGACTGGAAACGGGGCGCTTTCCGCCCAAAAAGGAAGCCCGGCCATATCGACCGGGCAGCCTACGCGTTGCGGCGCAATATATGCAAAAACCGCCAAAAAACAATGCGTTCTTTGGGTCTTGGTTGACTGAATTTTGCCCGGGAATTCCCGGGGCTTAGCTGCCGTTCCGGGCCGGCGGGGCCTTTCGCCCCATGATGGCCGCCCAGATCAAGACGACGCCTCCGATGCCGATGACTAGTCCCAAAAACACCAGCGACGCGATGTCGGAGGGGATCTGGCCACCCTCGACCACCGACATTCCGCCGAACAAGAGCGCGCAGAGCCCCGGCAGCAGCATGAAGATGCCGGCGATCGCCATCAGCGCGGTCAGGCAGCCGCTGCGCTGTTGCTGGTTCTGCGGAGGCACTGCCGGTGGGCTGGGGCTGGAATCGCTCATGGTCTCTTTCTCGCTGCCCTGATCAGCATCACGCCGGCAAATGCCACCAGCAGTGCGAGGGCGAGGATGGGGGTAAAGCGGGTGTCGAAGTGGGACGACTGGGTCTGGTCGAAGGCAAAGATCAAAGCGCAGATGCCGGGCAGCAGCAGGATAACCCCAAACATCACCATGAGCGCGGTGACGCATCCGCTTCGCGACGGTGGAAGTGGAGGCGTCTCGCTCAACGAGGCATCTCCTCGCGCTGCGTAGCTTCCCGATAAGTGTCGCCGCGCAGCGCCGCGCGAATGCCGTCGATCTTGCCGTTGCGGTAGAACAGATTGTAGGTGTCGAACGGAATGATCGCGCCTTGCTCGGTCACGAAATGGATGCAGCTTCGCTTGACGTTGCCGACGCAGAAATTGAAGCGATCGAGAAACTGCACGATGGTGACGCGGAACACGTTCTCGTAAGAGAGCCCTTCCGGCACCTGAAAGCTCGGCAGGCAGCACAACAGCTCGCAGACGCGCTCGGAGGTGTTGAGCGGGCCCGACGACAGCGAGAACAGGTCGACGAATTTTTCCCGCAGCACCGGATATTTCTCCGGGCTGATGGTGTTGGGCATCACGGCGACAAGCTGCTCCTGCGGAATCAGCGAGGTCAGCGGCAGCACCTTCTCGCCGTTGCGCAGGCCGTAGCCGATCGAGATGCTTTCGGGGTTGCAGGGCAGCGGGATCATGTCCCTGTCGCCGAACACGCCGGTCTCGATCACGCGCTTGCGGATCTCCGACAGCATGATGCGATCGGTTTCCTTGTCGAAATTCTCGTTGCGGCCGGCGTCCTGCACCGGCTGCAGCGTGACGCCGCGAACGCATGTCCAGGTCAATGCATGGCGGACGATGTCGCCGATCTCGCCGTCGTTGACGCCGCGCTTGATGGTCGCGACCAGCGTGGTCGACACGCCAAAATGCTCGAGGTTCTCCAGCGCCTGCTGGCGAATCTTGCGCAGATCTGCGCCGCGCAGATCGATCAGCGCATCGCGCTGAAGCGAATCGAACTGGAGATAGACCTCCAGCCCGCGCCTGTTCTCGGCGAGCCGCGCCACGAAATCCCTTTCGCGCGCGATGCGCAGGCCGTTGGTGTTGATCATGACGTGGCGGATCGGACGGGCACGCACCGCGTCCAGTATGTCGAAGAAATCAGGATGCAGCGTCGGCTCGCCGCCGGAGATCTGCACGAGATCAGGCTCGCCTTCGCTTGCGACCAGCGCGTCGAGCATCTTCTCGACCGTCGCGAGCGGGGTGAATTTCGTTCGCGCCGGCGCGGATTCGGCGAAGCAGACCGGGCAGGTGAGGTTGCAGTGCTCGGTGATCTCGATCAGCGCCAGGCAGGAATGCTGCTCGTGGTCGGAACAAAGGCCGCAATCATAGGGACAGCCGAATTCGGTGCGCTGCTGGAATTGCAGCGGCCGGTCGCCGGGCTTGATGAAATCCTTGCACAGGCGCCAATAGGCGGCATCCGTCGACACCAGCGTCGACTGGACGCCGTGCTCCCTGCAGCGCTTTTCGTACCAGACCTCGTTGTCCAGGATCTGGATCTTGGTCGGCACCAGCTTCAGGCAGGTCTCGCAAAGAGATTGGGTCTGGCCCCAGAAAATATAGGGACGCGACTTACGCAACGGCGCGTTCATGCATGGGTCTCGCTTTGGGCGCCGTCGCCAGCATGACGCCGGCGTAGAGCAAAATGGACAGCGACAGCAGGTGAAACAGGGTGAAGGGGCCGATCAGCGTGCCGTAGGGCTTGAGGAATTCCCACGCGAAGCGTTGCGCTCCATAATAGGCGAGAACCAGGTAGAAACCATTGGTGATCACAAAGGCGTTCCGGTTCACGACGGCGAGCACATAGAACAGCGCGAATACGGCCATGGCCGCGCTCTCATAGAGCTGCACGGGATGGCGCAGCATGCCGTCGCCGAAATCATGGGCCCATGGCAGCGCCGTCGGCGTGCCATAAGTGAAGTCGTCGAGACCCGCGAAGTAGCAGCCGAGCCGGCCGATCGCGATGCCGAGCGCCAGCGGCAGCGCAAAACGGGCACCGGTTCGCGCGGCGATCCCCGCGGACCATTTGTAGAGCTCGATCGCCACGACGCCGCCGGCAATCGCGCCCTCCACCGAGCGCGCAATGCCGCTCTCGCCCGACAGCCACAGATTGGCGGAGCCGAATAGGTAGGCCCCGAGGCCCGCGCCGAACACCAGCGCGGCGATATAGGGCAGCTCAAAGGATTGCGCCGGAAACTGCAGGCGCTGCCGCGACAGCCAGTAGACGGCCGCCGCCGCCGCCAGCCACGCCAAGACGTCGAAGATGGTGTGTAGGAAAGCCCCGCTCATGCGGGGGATATTAGCCCAGGTTCCGGCCGTGCGGGATAGTGCGCCTGCTCGTTCTCCACGCCGGGGAAGCGAGGCGGATCGCTAGCTGGCCTCCCGCTCCTCGGTCGGATAGACGCCGCGCAGCACCTCCTCGAAGTGCATTTTCACCGCGTCGTTGCACAGGCAGGCGCGAAGCCTCAGGCCGTCGCGGTTGCGAACCAGGATCGATCCGCGCCTCGTGTCAAGAATCCGTTCCGCCTTGAACGATTGAAGCACGCGGCTGGCATAACTGCGACCAACGCCCAGCAGCGTCGCAAGCTGTTCGTGGGTCAGCGGCACGCTATCCTCGTCGCCGGTGCGCTCCATCGCCGCCAAGATCCATTTGGCGGTCCGCTGTTCGATCGAATGGATCGCATTGCAGGCGGTCGACTGGAAGATCTGCGCCAGCATGCAATCGGCGTAGCGGGCAAAGATGTTGCGCAGCGACGCCGAGCGCAGCTTGGCCGCTTCCAGCTTGGCGACATGAACGCGCGCAAACGGGCCGCCGAATTTCACGCAGATCCGGGTATAGGCCGGCAGGAATCCCTCGCTGACGATGCCGCCCACCGCGCCTTCGCGACCGACCAGGATGGTCTCGACGTCTCGGCCATCCTCGTTGGGCACGAGAAAGGTCGCGAGCGCGGGTCCGCAGGGGAAGTGGACGACCTGGACATCGTCACCGGGGCTGTAGAGCAGCTGGCTGGCGGCGGAGTTTTCGACGGTCACGTGCGGTGCGAGCAGGGCGTAGTCTGCCTGGTTCAAACGCCGCAACAAATTGTTGGCCGGACGGCTCTCGACCTCGGTCATCTTGCTGATACGCGCATCCATCGTGAACTCCCATCCTCCTCCCACCTTAACGAGTTCCGTGCATTCCCTGTGTGCACAAGTGGACAGACTGGAGAACGACAATGTGGTGGGTTTCGTTCCGGGAACCCTCCGATGCGCTGTGCGCAGGCATCGTGTCGCGGCAGTCCTGATCCGAACCCCCCACACACAAGATGCGATCATGACACCCGCACTTTCCAATGGCTCAAGCTGGCCGGCCGATGTTCTGATCGTCGAAGACGACCCGATCATCGCGATCGATTTCGAGGACCGTCTGCTCGGGTTTGGGGTGACCGGCGTGCGGACCGTCGGCTCGGTGACGCAGGCGCTCGGCGCCATCGCCAAGCGTGCGCCCGACTTCGCGCTGCTCGACGTCGAGTTGATCCGCGAGACGAGCTTTGCGGTCGCCGCGCGGCTGGCCGCGCTGAAGATCCCGTTCGTCTTCGTTACCGGCTATGGCGCCGAGGCGCGCATTCCGCCTGAATTCTCCGGCCAGCCGCGGTTGCAGAAGCCGTGCTCGAGCGACGCGCTGGAGGCGGCGCTGAAGGTGCGCGCCCTCGATTAGCGATCAGGCCTGCTTCGGATCGAGCGTGGTCGACCATAGCGCGACGTCGGCGCGGTCGCGCAAGGTCACCGTCATTTGGCCCGAGGCGCCGTCGATCTTGACGTGACCGAAGAACTGCATGCCGGCGGAGGGCGGCAGGTTCTGGCTGTCCTTGCCCGGCGCCTTGACGAAGCGCACCTCGGGCCCAAACGTGTTGTCGAGCGCGTTCGGACCGAACGTGCCGGCATGCAGCGGACCCGACACGAATTCCCAGAACGGCTCGAACTCCTGGAATTGTGCCTTGTTCGGATCGTAATAATGCGCGGCAGCGTAGTGCACGTCCGCCGTCAGCCACACCGTGTTGCTGATCGGCGCCATTTTGATGAAACGCAGCATGTCGGCAATCTCGAGCTCGCGGCCGCGCACCGGGCCGTCACCCTGCGCGACCGCTTCCGAGCCGCCCTTCGGCGTGTCCGACACGACGAGGCTGAGCGGCATGTCGGAGGCGATCACCTTCCAGGTCGCGCGCGAATTGAGCAGGCCGCGCTTGAGCCAGGCGATCTGGTCCGGGCCGAGGAAGTAGCTGGCGGGGCCGTAAGCGGTGTCCAGATTGGCGCCGTTCGGACCGCGATAGCTGCGCTCGTCGAGCACGAACACGTCGAGATGCGGGCCGTAGGAGATCTGGCGATAGACCCGGCCCGGCTCAACGATGCTCTCGCGCATCGGATACATCTCGTGGAAGGCGCGGCCCGCGCGGCCGGCGAGCAAGGCGATGTCGCGCTCCTTGTAGGCGGTCGGCAATTCCTTCGACAGCGACCAGTTGTTGGTCACCTCGTGGTCGTCCCATTGCACGAAGATCGGCACCTCGGCATTGAAGGCGCGGAGGTTTTCGTCGGTGAGATTGTATTTGTGCGCGGCGCGGTACTCGTCCAGCGTCTCGGCGACCTTGGCCTTCTCGGGGATGGTGACGTTCTTCCAAATCTTGCCGTCGGCGAGCTTCACCTCGGATTGAATCGGGCCGTCGGCGTAGATGGTGTCGCCCGAATGCAGGAAGAAATCCGGACGGTGCTTGCGCATCGCCGAGAAGGTGAACATGCCGTCGTCGTCGGGATTGATGCCCCAGCCCTGGCCGGCGACGTCTCCGCCCCAGACGAAGCTGACGTCGCGGCGGTCGGCCGGCGCGGTGCGGAAGCGGCCGACCACCGGCTCGCCCTCGATGGCGCTGTGGGAGAGATCGCGGAAGCGGACGCGGTAAAAGATGTCCTGGCTAGCAGGCAGGTTCTCGATCAGCATCTTCGCGGTGAAGTCGCTCTCGGGGAGCGCTGCGATCGTCGGTAGCGCGCGGGCATCCCTGAATGACTCTGTCGTCGCCACCTCGACCAGCATCTGCGCGGGCCGATCGGTGCGCGCCCACACCACGCCGCCGTCGACAGTGACGTCGCCCGACTGCACGCCATGAGTGACCATCGGCCGATCGGCCGCGCGCGAGAGATAGGGCATCGCCATCGTGCCGAGCGCACCGGCGCCGGTGGCAAGGAAGCGGCGGCGGGAGAATTTGATGTTCATGGGACGCGTCCGCTGGCTACTGTCTTGCGCTGTCATTCCGGAGCGCGCGAAGCGCGAATCCGGAATCTCGAGAATCCCCGGTACGCAATTGCGCACCTGCGGTCTGGTCCTTCGGACCATCCCGGAATGACCGTGGGAGCTATATTGAGACAATGTGACGCAGCGATAACGCGCGCAAGCGTTACGCGTTGCCGGCGGCCCTGAACTGGGCGCCGGCGCGCTGCAGGTTCTGCGGCAGGCTGAACAGCACCGCCTTGCGGTCGGCGACGGCGGCGTGGAACTGATCCAGCGCGATGTTGAAGGCGGTGAGCGCGGCTTCCTCGATCGCGCCGTGATCGAAGCAGCGCAGCGTGTCGCGCAGGATCTCGTCAGCCTCGGTCTGCATCTGGTCGAGCTCTTCGGTCGTCTCGCATCTGCGTGCGGCGGCGATCATGTCGAGCAGCCGTTCGCGCTGATGGTTGTTGTTGTCGCGCTCGTCCTTCTTCAGATAGCCGGCGAACCAGGCGCCGATCGAGCCCATGGCGGACAACGCCATCAGGCTCCACCAGATGTAGTCGCTGTATTTGTCGAGGAAGGTCTTTTCCTCGCCGTCGACGAAGGCGGCAGCGCCCGGATGCACCGGGATCACCGCATCCTTGTCGGTGTCGGGCGTTTCGATCTTCGCCGCCAGCGGGAATTCCGTCACCAGTTGCTGGCGCACGGCGAAGAGCTGGCGCGTGAACGCTGCGATGGTGGTTTCGGACACGCCTTTGCGCGCCACGACGTGGTGCGAGAAGCTGATGGTCTTGACCTCGTCATCCGGGCGGGCGGGCGAGCCGCCATAGGTGCCGGCGGGAATCTCGGACGCTTCGTAGACCGGGTGGTTCTGCGCGATCGCATCCGCGGACTCGATCGCGAGGAAGCTGGGCGCGCCGAAATCCTTGGTGGAGGCGGCGATCGCATCTGCCGTGATTTTGCTGTTGACCGGGCCGGCCGCGAGATAGACGTCGGCCTTCTGGGCCTTGATCGCTTCGGCGACCTCGTTGGCCGGGAATTGCACGATCTCGACCTTGGCGGGATCGACGTTGTATTGCTGGAGGATCACCTTGAGCAGATTGACGTTGGCCTGGGTGCGGCCGACCACGCCGACGCGATGGCCGGCGAGCTGCGAGATCTTGGTAATCTTCGCGCCCCGCTTCTTGCCTTTGCCCGGTACGGACCACAGCACCACGACGTTCTTGCGCAGGGTCGCGACCGCTTGCGCGTTCTTGGGCACGTCGAGGTCGCCGCGCACGATGGCGAGATCGACCTTGCCTTCCGCAAGCGCATTGGCGCTGGCGGTGGCGCCGTCGGTCTGGATCGGTCGCAGCCGCACCTGGCCCTTGCTCTGCGTGAAGGCCTGCGTCAGCGCCTGCACGACCTTGACGTCGTCGCTGTTGGCGGGACCGACCGCGATCTTCAACGTCACGGGCCGCATGGCGAAGTAGTAGCCGCCGACGAGTGCGCCGATGATGGCAAGCACGAGCGCAAGAGACACGAGCGCGGTCTTCCGCGCCGCGGATCGCGGCGAAGGCGGAGAGGGCGTTTCGGCCAGGTCCAATCCCCCGGTCATCGATCTCCCAAACAGGCGCTTCAGGCTCAGTTTCATCTTGGCCGGCGATTTACGCCCGTAATTGTAGCAAATTTCTTGTCCGGCGGGGTTACATCTCCGTCATGGTTAGCGGATGGCGGAAATCCCGTATGAACCCGGGCGTCAGCGGGGTGTTAGGGTAAAGTTCCCCTGAAGGACGGAGATAGGACCATGGCAGAACGGCTCTCGGCGGAGGCGCGCAGGCAGGCGCTGGGCGGACTACCCGGTTGGGGCGAGGTTCAGGGCCGGGATGCCATCGGTAAAACCTTTATCTTCAAGGATTTCAACGAGGCGTTCGGCTTCATGACCCGCGCCGCGCTGGCCGCCGAGAAGATGGATCACCACCCCGAATGGCGCAACGTCTACAAGACGGTGGAGGTGGTGCTGTCGACCCACGACGCCGGCGGCGTCACGGCGCTCGACATCGCGCTGGCCAAGACGATGAACGCGATCGCAGGCTGAGACCGGCCGACGTCTTGCAGTGATCGGCCACATCCCCATCTTGTGATCAGTCGGGATGCGGCGGTCCGCCGCCCGGGCTGAACGGGAGTTTGTCGAACATGGCTGCCGAACACAGCGTCGGTTTCGAGCCGGCCGATCGGCTCGCGGAAGATCGCGAGAGCGTGCGCCGCCGCTTCTGGCGCAAGCTGAAGCGTGTCGCCGCGCAGCTGCCGTTCGCGGAAGACCTGCTTGCTGCTTATTACTGCGCGTTCGACCGGCAGACCCCGCGCCACGTCCAGGCCGCGCTGTTAGGTGCGATCGCCTATTTCATCCTGCCGTTCGATTTCGTCGCCGACGTGATGCCGGTCCTCGGCTTCGCCGACGACGCCGCCGTGCTCGCCACCGCCATCCGCATGGTTTCCGGCCACATCACGAATGAGCATCGCGAAGCCGCGCGCGCTGTGCTGAAGCGCGGGGTGGGTGAGATGGAAGAAGGCGCGGCGCAGTAGGCGCGACCTGCCAACGCTGTCATTCCCCGCGACCCGGCTACGCCAAGGCTTCGCCGGGGTTGAGGTCCAGGGGCGCCGAAGCTTTAGCGAAGGCGGCAGGCGGGGAATCCAGTACACCGCGGCCCTCGGTTCAATCGTGACTGCCTCTGGAAGACTGGATCGCCCGCCCCAGCGCGCAAGTGCGTACAAGGCGGGCGATGACAGTGAGTGTGAGGATGAAACTCGCTACTTCTTCCCCGCCTCCACCCGCGCCTTCTCCGCGTCCCATGCCTGGAATTGCTTGAATAGCGTTTCCCTGTCCGCGTCGGACACGTTTGCGGCCGTGGGGCTCTGCTTCAGGAACGCCTCGAATCGTTGCCGTGTCACCGGCTCGACGCCGTGCTTGTCGAGCCATTGCTGCGCCACCGGCAATCTGTTCCACCCCGACAGGGGTGCCGCGAGCGAGACCTCCTTCCATTTGGGATGGAAAGGCGCGTTCTGGAGCGCCGGGAATTTCGTGAAGAACGCGTCCACGAACAGCGCGAGCTTGCGATAGCGCTCGGTGTTTGGCGCCCAGCTATAGGCCGCGAGCACCGCCGGCACCGCGATGGTGTCCACGCTCTCGCCCTCCTTGATCAGGTTCGGATAGTCCTTGGTCGTCAGCGTCGCCGGCAGATAGTCGCTCTGGAGCGGCTTTGCATAGTCAACCTTGGCAAGATGGAAGCGGCCGTCATTGTTGAAGGTCGAGACCGATTTGTACGGCTTGCCGCCGACCACGATGACGGCGTCGATCTCGCCAGCCTTCAATTTCTCCATCGCGATGCGCTGCTCGACATAGACGAAGTTCGCCTTGATCCCGAGCCGCTCGAACACCGTGAGCGCGGTGACGAAGGTGCCGCCATTGGGCAGGTCGACGCTGACCTTCTTGCCTTCGAGGTCTTTCAATGTCGCGATCGATTTCGGCGCGATCACCTGCATCTCTTCGTTGTAGAGCTTTGTCACATAGGTGAACTGCTTCTTGATGTCCTTGGCAAAACCCTTGCGCTCGAGATAGTCGAGCGTGTCGGCCCGCACGATGCCGAGATCGACGCCTTGCAGGAACAGGATGTCGGCAACGCTCTGCACCGAGCCGCGGCCGACGATCGGCAGCACGCGGATCTTGTTGCCGTCGTCGAGCACCGAGGCGAGGTCGGCGCCGAACTGCACGTAGGTGCCGCCGATCGTGCCGGTGATCAGCGTGACGGTGTTGGCATTCAGCGCCTGCTTGGTCGAGGTCGAGCCGAACTGGAAGATGGCCTTCAGGCCGTCCGAGACCTTGGCCGGATCGTATTCGGTCTGCTCGGCGCCGGCGGTGGAGGCATAGATCGTCATGATGGCGGCAAGTGCCATTCCAAAAGCGTTACGCATGATGTCCCCTGAAGAGTTCTAATTCTGAAACCGGACGAGGCGCTGGCGCGCCTCCGCCGATCCGAGTGATGCAGCCCGCTGGTACCAGTCACGTGCGGCGGATGCGTCGGCAATGACACTTCGCGCATCGCTGGTGCCGAGCACCGTGGGATCATAGGTCTGCGCCAGCAGAAGCGCGGCCGTTGCATCTTGCGCATTGGCCGCGCGTTCGAGCAGCAGCCGCGCTGCGGCGATGTCACCGATCCTCAACAGGCTCTTCGCGCGCGTCATCAACCCTGCCAGCGTGTCGGCGTCGAGCGTCCTGACCGGCTCAGGCAGTGCAGGCTGTGCCGCGACGGGCTCCGGTGCCTGCACTGGTGCTTGCACCGGTCCTTGCGCTTGCAGCGCAACCTGATAGGCGGTCGCTATCGCTTCGCGGCTTGGCACCAGCGGTGCAGGGAGGTCCCGTGAGTCGGCGCTCGCCAGCGTCGTGTTGGACACGTGGGCCGGATCCTTGAGCGGGGTCTGCGGCGTCGCCGGCGCATTGGCCGACGCCATGGCCATGTCCGGCGCGACCCCCACCCAGCTACCGGCATTGGCGGTCAAGAAGCCGCGAAAGTCGGATTGATACAGTACGGCCAGAACTGCCAGGGTGGACGCTGCCAGAACAGCGGCGAGAACACGCGGCACAATTCTGGAACGCAACTCCACCGGCGTATATTCGCTTGGGTCCGGCGCGCCGAGCGGATCGGACAGGAACAGCGGAATCGGATCGTCCTGCGAAAGATCGGCCCGTGCGGCGCGCGCACGGACAAAGGACGCGGTCGGCGGATGTGATGCGGCTCGATGGAAGTCGAGCGCACTCGACTCCTTCGACGGGCGGTACGCCGTCGTCTCCATGGTGATGCTCCCCATTACTAACGCAACGCAGGGGCATTCCCGGCTTCAGTCTTTTTATTGTTGTCCAGAAGTACCCCGCAAACTGGAGCCGGTAAATCGCCGTCTGAATCAGCCCAAAAAACGACGACGATTTGCGCGAATCGGGAGAGATTTGGGTTTGATTGCGGCGAGGCCGGGGAATGCACCGCAATTTTGGCGGGCATGGTTGAGGGAGCTTTACCAGGCGACGGTGCACGAAAGAGCTGGCGCAGCTTCAGCGACGCCAGCGATTCGAGCGGTGACGGTTGTGTATGTGGCGATGGCGATGCCTACATCCTCACGGATGCAAAATCACCTTGCCCATGGCCTGACGTCCCGCGAGCACCTTTAGTGCATCCGCCGTCTGCGCCAGCGGGAAAGTGCGGTCGACATGCGACGAGATCTTTCCTTCCGCGGTCCACTTCACGAGCTTCTCGAGATTGGCGCGGTTCTTCTCCGGATTCTGCCGCGTCCATGCGCCCCAGAACACGCCGCGGATGTCGCAGCCCTTCAAGAGCGCGAGGTTCAGCGGCATCTTCGGAATGTCGCCCGCGGCGAAACCGATCACGAGGAAGCGGCCTTCCCACGCGATCGAGCGCAGCGCCTGCTCGGCATAGGCACCACCAACCGGATCGAAGATGATGTCGACGCCCTTGCCGCCCGTGAGTTTTCGCAAGCCCTCCTTCAGATCTTCCTTGGCGTAGTTCAAGGTCAGCTCGGCGCCATGCGCCTTCGCGAATTCGAGCTTCTCGTCCGACGAAGCGCAGGCGATCACCTTCAATCCCATCAGCTTGCCGAGCTCGCAGGCGGCAAGGCCGGTGCCGCCGGCGGCGCCTAACACGGCAAGCGTCTCGCCCGGCTTCGGGCTGGCGCGATCTTCCAGCGCATGCAGCGCCGTCCCGTAGATGATGATGATGCCGGCCGCGCGGTCGTAGTCGAGATTGTCGGGGATCTTCACGATCGACGCCGCCGGCAGCGCGATCTTCTCGCGCGCGCCGTTGTGGCCGCAGGAAGCGACGACGCGATCGCCGACCTTCAGATCGGTCACGCCGGCGCCGATGCTCTCGATCACGCCCGCGACTTCCGCGGCCGGCGAGAACGGGAATGGCGGCTTGATCTGGTACTTGCCCTGAATCATCAGGATGTCGAAGAAGTTCAGCGCCGCCGCCTTGATCGCGATCACCGCTTCGCCGGGACCGGCCACCGGATCCGGCACTTCAGCCAGCACGAGATCGTCAGGCTGGCAATATTGCGAGCAGAGGATGGCTTTCATGGCGGCACCTTGGGCGTTTCGAGTGGAATTATAGTTTGGCCGTTTCTGCCGGATTTAGGCACGGGCGACAATCCGGTTTCTTTGCTGGATGCCATGTTCGGCCTATCCTCGTCATTGCGAGCGGAGCGAAGCAATCCAGACTATTTCCGCGGGACGGATTCCGGATTGCTTCGCTGCGCTCGCAACGACGGAGCAAGAAGAAAAGGGAGGATTCAAACGATGTTTGAAACAGGCCTGCTGAGGGACAAGCGCATCCTCGTCACCGGCGGCGGCTCGGGCCTCGGCGCCGCGATGGGGCGCCGTTTCCTTGCACTCGGCGCCGAGCTCGTGATCTGCGGCCGCAAGCTCGACCGGCTGGACGCAACCGCGAGCGAGATGCGCGACGAGACAGGTGGCAAGGTCACGACGATCGCCTGCGACATCCGCGACGGCGTGGCCGTCGACAGCATGATGGAGCAGATCTGGCGCGAGGCGCCGCTCGATATCCTCGTCAACAACGCCGCTGCGACGTTCATCGCACAGAGCGAGCATCTATCGTTCCGAGCCGCCGATGCGATCCTGGCGCCGACGCTGCATGGCGCGATGTATTGCACGCTCGCCGCCGGAAGGCGCTGGATCGAGGACAAGCATGGCGGCGTCGTGCTCTCGATCCTCTCGACCTCGACCATCACCGGCCGCGCCTTCACCGTGCCGTCGGCGATGGCGAAGTCGGCGCTGCTGGCGATGACCAAAAGTCTCGCCGTGGAATGGGGGCCGAAAGCCATCCGCACCGTCGCCATCGCGCCGGGTCCGTTCCCGACCGCGGGCGCGTCGGGGCAGCTACGCCCCGAAGGCCGTGACGAAGGCTGGACCGCGCGCAATCCGCTCGGCCGGACCGGGGAGCACAGCGAGCTTGCCGATCTCGCCAGCTTCCTGGTCTCGGACCGCGCCGGCTACATCAATGGCGAGATGGTCGTCATCGACGGTGGCGCGCATCTGCGCAGTTCCGGCGCCGAGGATTTATTGCGTTGGACCGAGACGCAATGGGCCGACCAGCGCGCCGCGCGATCCAAACCTTAAGGCGCCGCTGATACCGCTAACTGCCTTCCCAAATTGGACTTTCCCGGCTATCCCTGCCGGGGGACAAAGCGCGGCCGGGCCATCTTCCAGTCACAATATTGAGGGAACCACTCCAGCATGTGGCGGGTGCTATCTTTAGCTTTGATGATCGGCATGATGACGTGCGGGATCGCCGATCTTGCGCGGGCGCAGACGGCGCAACCGGCGCCGAAAGCCGCACCGAAGTCGGCGGCTCCGCCGGCCAATACGACTGCAAAGAGCGCGGCAAAGCCCGAGAGCAAGCCTGCGGCCCCGCCCGCGGCGGTTGCGGGTGGCGCGGAGCCGACCCTGATCGGCCAGTTCGGCACCTGGGGCGCTTATTCGGCGACGCCCAACGGCAAGAAGGTCTGCTTCGCGCTGGCAAAACCCTCGTCGTCGAAGACCAATCCGCCGAATCGGCCGCGCGATCCCGCTTATGCCTTCGTCTCGACCCGTCCGGCCGAGAAGGTGAACAACGAAGTCTCGGTCATGATCGGCTATGCGCTGAAGCCGGGCTCGGAATCGTCGGTCGAGGTCGGCGGCGCCGCCTTCGCCATGTACACGCAGGGCGACGGCCTCTGGATCAAGAACGCGGCCGAGGAGGAGCGGATGGTCGAAGCCATGCGCAAATCCGCCGAGCTGGTCGTCAAGGGGGTGTCGGCCAAGGGCACCGAGACGACCGACACGTTCTCGCTGAAAGGCCTCGCCCAGGCCCTGGACAAGATCGCCCAGGATTGCCGGCGGTAAGCCTCTCGGCTTAGTCCTTTAAGGCTAAGCGACAGCCACGGTCGCAATCGGCTGTTCCGGTTGCTATATAGGGCCGGTTCCAAGTTTTTCCGTCTTTCCGGGATGGTCCGAAGGACCAGACCCGGAATCTCGAGGTTCCGGGTTCGACGCTTCGCGCCGCCCCGGAACGACCACCTAGTCAGGTCCATTCAATGCAACCGACGACGACCGAGCCGCACAACGCAATCCTGGTGGAGAAGACGCCACTCGAGACCTATGTGCCGCCGGCGAGGCCCTCGCTGATCGGTCTGTCGCGCACGGAGCTTGCCGATCGCCTCGGCGAGATCGGCGTCACGCCGGCGCAGCGCAAGATGCGCGTGCAGCAGCTCTGGCACTGGCTCTATTTCCGCGGCGCTCAGAGCTTCGACGACATGACCTCGATCTCGAAGGGCATTCGCGCCGAACTCGCGCAGCATTTTACGGTCGACCGGCCCGAAGTCGTGGCCGAGCAGATCTCCAACGATGGCACCCGCAAATGGCTGCTGCGTCTGCCGAGCGGCGACAATGTCGAGCGCGCCCATGAAGTCGAGTGCGTCTACATTCCCGAGACCGATCGCGGCACGCTCTGCGTCTCCTCGCAGGTCGGCTGCACGCTGAACTGCTCGTTCTGCCACACCGGCACCCAGCGGCTGGTGCGCAATCTCACCGCGGGTGAGATCGTCGGACAGATCATGGTGGCGCGGGATCGATTGAATGATTGGGCCGATCGCGAGGACGGCCCGCGCCGCGTCACCAACATCGTGATGATGGGGATGGGCGAGCCGCTCTACAATTTCGACGCGGTGCGCGACGCGCTGCTGATCGTCGGCGACAATGAAGGCATCGGCATCTCCCGCCGCCGCATCACGCTGTCGACCTCGGGCGTGGTGCCGAACATCGTGCGCGCCGGCGAGGAGATCGGCGTCATGCTCGCGATCTCGCTGCACGCGGTGCGCGACGAGCTGCGCAACGAGCTGGTGCCGCTCAACCGCAAATATCCGATCAAGGAGCTGCTGCAGGCCTGTCGCGATTATCCCGGCGCCTCGAATGCGCGCCGCATCACCTTCGAATATGTGATGCTCAAGGGCGTCAACGATTCGCTCGACGATGCAAAATTGCTGGTGAAGCTGCTCAAGGGCATACACGCCAAGATCAACCTGATCCCGTTCAATCCCTGGCCCGGCACCGCGTACGAGTGTTCGGACTGGGACCAGATCGAAAAATTCTCCGAATACATCTTCAACGCCGGCTATTCCTCGCCGGTGCGCACGCCGCGCGGCCGCGACATCCTCGCCGCCTGCGGCCAGCTCAAGTCGGAGACCGAGAAGCTCAGCGCACGCGAACGCCAGGCGCTGCGCGCCATGGCGATGACGGATTGAGGATGACACCGTATTCGACGTTCGTCATGGCCGGGCTTGACCCGGCCATCTGCGTTTATGAGCTGTCATTCTGGGGCGCGCGTAGCGCGAACCCGGAATCTCGAGATTCCGGATTCGGTGCTGCGCACCGCTCCGGAATGACGATGACACGCAACAGGTCCATCAGATGTCCCTGATCGGCCGCCTCATCGTCATCTTCATCGGCTTCCTTGCCGCCTGCTTCGTCGGCGGCATGATCGTCGTCGTCGCGCTGCTGTTTCCGGAGTTCGCCGATCTCGGTGCCGGCCCCGTCGATCAGGGCACGATCGACATTTTGCTGGGCTTCGGCTTCATCTTCGTCTCCGGCTTTGCGCTGGTGCCGGCGGCGGTGATCGTTGCGATCACTGAGGCGCTCTACATCCGCAGCGCGCTCGCTTATGCCGTTGGCGGCGGCCTCGTCGGGCTTGGCTGCTATCTCGGCCTCGTTCCCTTTCACTCCGACACATTTCAGTTCGAAGGCATCGTGCGGCGCCATCTGGAGATCATGACCGGCGCCGGCATCGTCGCCGGCGTGGTCTACTGGCTGATCGCCGGCCGCAACGCCGGCGCCTGGCGCATCCCGCCGCCCCCGCGCCAGCCACCTCCGCCGCTGCCGTCGAATTCAAGGCCGGACGCGCGATGAGTCGTGCCGCTTCCGGGGTTTCCATCCCCGTCCCACTCCGCTAAACCGCGCGCCATGAACCGGACTGGACTCTTCATCGCCCTGGCGCTGTGGCTCGTGATCGGCGTTGTTTTCGGCCTCTATCCCGAGCTCGATCTCAAGCTCGCGTCGCTGTTCTTCGACCCCCAAACCAAAACCTTTCCGCTCAAGCTGAACGACTGGGCGGGCTTTGCGCGGGACGCCGCGATGTGGGTCGCCTGGGCCTTCGTGCTGCCGTCGCTTGTGGCGCTCGTGGTCAAGATGATCCGGCCCGACCGTCCCTTGATGGTGTCGGGGCGCGCGATCGTATTTCTGCTGGTCACCATCATCATGTCGGCCGGCATCCTCACCAACCTCACCTTCAAGACCTATTGGGGCCGCCCGCGCCCGGTGGTGGTGACGCAGTTCGCCGGCGACCAGCAGTTCGTGGCGTGGTGGGATCCGCGGGGCGATTGCGTGCGCAACTGCTCGTTCTTCTCGGGCGAGGGCGCGACCGCGTTCTGGACGCTGGCGCCGGCTGCGCTGGCGCCGCCGGCATGGCGCCCGCTCGCCTATGCCGGCGCGGTGGTGTTCGGCGCCGTCACCAGCGGGCTGCGCATGGCGTTTGGTGGCCATTTCTTCACGGATGTGGCGATCGCCGGTCTCGTCAGTTTCGTCGTGATCTGGTTTGCCTACGCGCTGATTTACCGCTGGCCACGGACCCGGTTTTCGGACGAGGCGGTCGACGCCGCCCTGACCCGGCTGAACATGCCCGCCTACCGGCTCCGCCGGCGCCTGTTCAGCGGCAAGACCGGTCCCGAACCCTCGGTTTAAGCCATTAAATGGGTGCCGAGCCCCGCGAAATTTGATATTCGCGCGGTCAACCCGTCCATGACATCAGCCCCTTGAGACCCGATTGGAAGCGCCATGACCACGATCCTGAAAAGCCTGCCCAAGGGTGAGAAAGTCGGCATCGCTTTTTCGGGCGGCCTCGATACCTCTGCGGCGCTGCTCTGGATGAAGCAGAAGGGCGCGCGCTGCTACGCCTACACCGCCAATCTCGGCCAGCCCGACGAGGCCGACTACAACGAGATCCCGCGCAAGGCGATGGAGTTCGGTGCCGAGAAGGCCCGGCTCGTCGATTGCCGCACGCAGTTGGTCCATGAAGGTATCGCCGCGATCCAGTCGGGCGCCTTCCATATCTCGACCGGCGGCATCACCTATTTCAATACCACCCCGCTCGGCCGCGCCGTCACCGGCACGATGCTGGTCGCGGCGATGAAGGAAGACGGCGTCAACATCTGGGGCGACGGCTCGACCTTCAAGGGCAACGACATCGAGCGCTTCTATCGCTACGGCCTGCTCACCAATCCCGGCCTGAAGATCTACAAGCCCTGGCTCGACCAGCAGTTCATCGACGAGCTCGGCGGTCGCGCCGAGATGTCGGCGTTCATGACCGCCCAGGGCTTTGCCTACAAGATGAGCGCCGAGAAAGCGTATTCGACCGACAGCAATCTGCTCGGCGCCACGCACGAAGCCAAGGACCTCGAGAGCCTCGACAGCGGCATCAAGATCGTCAACCCGATCATGGGCGTGCCGTTCTGGCGCGACGACTGCAACGTCAAGGCCGAGAAGGTCGTGGTGCGTTTCGAGGAAGGGCAGCCGACCGCGCTCAACGGCCAGACCTTCGCTGATCCCGTCGCGCTGTTCCTGGAGGCCAACGTCATCGGCGGCCGCCACGGCCTCGGCATGAGCGACCAGATCGAGAACCGCATCATCGAGGCCAAGAGCCGCGGCATCTATGAAGCGCCGGGCATGGCGCTCTTGCACATCGCCTATGAGCGCCTCGTCACCGGCATCCACAACGAGGACACCATCGAGCAGTACCGCATCAGCGGCATGCGTCTCGGTCGTCTGCTCTATCAGGGCCGCTGGTTCGACTCGCAAGCGTTGATGCTGCGTGAGACCGCGCAGCGCTGGGTCGCGCGCGCCGTCACCGGCGAGGTGACGCTGGAGCTGCGCCGCGGCAACGATTATTCGATCCTCAACACCGAGAGCCCGAACCTCACTTATGCGCCTGAAAGGCTCAGCATGGAGAAGGTCGAGGATGCCGCGTTCTCGCCCGCCGACCGGATCGGCCAGCTGACCATGCGCAATCTCGACATCGCCGATACCCGGACCAAGCTCGGTCTCTATTCGAAGACCGGTTTGCTGTCGGGCAGCGAAGGCTCGCAGATATTCAAGCTCGAGAACGACAAGGGCTAATGCCCTCGCTGCCGCAGGGTGGGCAAAGCGAAAGCGTGCCCACCATCTTTCCGCGACCGAGATAGTGGTGGGCACGGCGCTCACGCGCCTTTGCCCACCGGACGATTGCGCGTAGCCCGGATGGAGCTACGCGCTTAATGACGATGTCATGCTCGACCGTTACGATTCCGCTCCTGTTGGAAACGGAATCGCGGAGCATCGCGTATGGTCAAGAGATCGGCACTCGCCTCTCTCATCGTCCTCGTTGGGACATCGTCATTGTCGGCTCAGACGATCTATCCGATCGATCGTGCCGAGATCCTGACCGGCGCGCAGTTCGACTTCAAGGTCGAGTTTCCCGGGCCGGTCGATCCGGCCAAGTTGAAGGTGACGGTGAACGGCGCGGATTATGCGACCGCGTTCGGCCGTTCGGCGACCTTCATCGAGCGCGAGGACGGCAAGGAGCAGTCGGCGCTGATTCTGCGCGACGTCACGCTGACCACGCCGGGCAGCATTGCCGTGGATGTGAGCGACGGCACGCGCCAGCGCAGCGTCACGTGGACGGTCTACGACACGGGTCCGCGCAAGGCGAAGAACGTCATCCTGTTCATCGGTGATGGCATGTCGCCGGCGCATCGGGTCGCGGCCCGAATCCTGTCCAAGGGCATTGCGGAGGGCAAGAGCCGCGGGAAGCTCGCCATCGACGACATGCCTCATATGGCCCTGGTGGCGACCGCGGGCTCGGACTCGATCATCACGGACTCCGCGAACTCGGCCAGCGCCTATGCGACCGGGCACAAGAGTGCCGTCAACGCTCTCGGCGTCTATGCGGACCGCACTGCAAGCCCGTTCGACGATCCCCGGGTCGAAACCATCACGAGCCTCGCCAGGAGGCGGCTCGGCATGGCGATCGGCATCGTCACCAACACCGAGATCGAAGACGCAACGCCGGCGGCGATGGTCGCGCATACGCGCCGGCGCGCGGCCTATGACGAGATCGTCGAGCAGTTGTTCGCGGCCAGGCCGGATGTGGTGATGGGCGGCGGCAGCGCGAATTTCCTGCCGAAATCTGCCGCCGGCTCCAAGCGCAAGGACGAGACCGACTACATCGCGAAGTTTCGTGACGCAGGCTACCAGGTGGCGACCACCGCGAGCGAGCTCAGCGCTTCTGCCGCAAAGCCGGAGACGGGCAAGCTGCTCGGCCTGTTCGCCACGGGCAACATGGACGGTGCGCTTGACCGCAAATTCCTGAGAGGTGGCGGCGTGAAGAAGTTTCCCGAGCAGCCTGACTTGACCGAGCAGGTGCAGGCAGCGCTGGACATCCTTGCGAAGAGCGAGGCCGGCTTCTTCCTGATGGTCGAATCCGGACTGATCGACAAATATGCGCATGTCCTCGACATGGAACGGGCCGTCTACGACACGATCATGCTCGACAATGCGGTGCGCCAGACCCGCGAATGGGCGCGTGCGCGGGGCGATGATACCCTCATCCTGGTGCTCGCGGACCACAATCATCCCAACGGCCTTGTCGGCACGATCAACGACGACATGAGCGCCACGCCTAACGTTTCCCTGCGCGAGCGCGTCGGCGTCTACGAGCAGGCCGGATTTCCCAATTATCCGGCGCCCGATGCGGATGGCTATCCGTCACGCGTCGATGTCAGCCGCCGGCTCGCGATCTTCTCGGCCAGCCTGCCGGACCACTACGAGACGTTCCGCCCGAAGCTCGATAATCCCAACGAGCCCACCGTCAAGGCGGGCGACGACGGGACCTTCAAGGCCAACGACAAATACAAGGACGTCCCAGGCGCGGTGCTGCGCCCGGGCAATCTGTCGGCAATGATCGGCGCCAGCGTGCATTCGGGTGAGGACGTCATCCTCACCGCGACCGGGCCGGGCAGCGATGGTGTGCGCGGCTCGATGGACAATACCGAAGTCTTTCGCCTCATGGTCGACGCGTTGGGGCTGGCCGCTCGGCGGTAGCGGCGATGCTGTCCAAACAAAAATGGCCGGAATTGCTCCCGGCCATTTGCGTTTGTGCTTGCCGTTACCGCGGCGGCGCGGTGCCGGCCGGAGGCGGCGGCAGCGAGGCTTGGCCGCCGTTGAGCAGCGGCGTGATGTTGCGGATGGTTACCCGACGGTTGATCGCGCTCGGCCCCTGCGTCTGCTCCTTCAGGTACTGCTCGCCGTAGCCCTGCGACGTCAGGTTCTCGGCGGGCACACCAAACTGCTGCGTCAGCAATTCGGCCGCGGACTGCGCACGGCGGTCCGACAATGAGAGATTGTCGACCTCGTTGCCGACCGCGTCGGTGTGTCCCTCGATCAGGAACACCTCGCGCGGATTGCGCTGGATCGCCTGGTTGAGGCCGTCGGCGATCACCTGCAGCCGGGCCGCCTGGTCCGGCGGGATGGTCCACGATCCCGTCTCGAAGATGATCGTGTTGACGTCGATGCTCGGCATCTGCATGCGAACATTGGGGCTGTAGCGGATCTCGTCGAGCGAGTAACGCCGATCGATCCGCTGCACCGGCGGTGCAACCATCGTCTGGTAGATCACGTCCGGCGACGCTTCCTGGGCGTCGACGATGTAGCGATCATAGGGAATGTTCACGACCGGCGGCGGCGCGTCGACATAGAAGCCGCCGACTGCCCGCGGATCGCGGTAGGTGTTGTCGATGATGACGAGTTCGCCCCCGCGGGGGTCCCTGCGGATTCGCCGCCGCAGCGAACCGTCCGCACCGACCACGGTGATGATCTCGCTGCCGTCGGGACGGACCACGACGGTGCGGGTTTCACCGCCGACAGTGTCGGTGCGGATGTCACGGGCGCCATAGCGGAAGCGATAGAGGTCGTTGCCGCGGACGTAAGCCTGCCCGCCCGGATCGCGGATGATGATGCGGTCCGGCTCGGTGTAGACGGTGCGGCCGCCTTCGACGACCTCGCGTCGCTGGCTGTGCATGTCGGCAATGGTGGCGCCGACCACGGCGCCGGCCACCACGCCTGCACCGATCGCGAGCGGGGTCAGGTCGCGCTGCTGCGGGCGCGGCGGAGGCGGCAAGGGCGCGGCGATCGTCGGCGCGGCCCGGAAGGCGGGCGCGACC